>CAJCCX010000082.1 GCA_903961015.1 uncultured bacterium | reverse complement strand
TGCGCGAGTCGCCTGGCATTGGTCGACGCAGGGACGATTGAAAATTTAATTCGGTTGTCTGAAACTGAGCGACAATTTCAGGAGATATTGATCCTTGCTCTTTGTAATGCTGCGACACCTGAAGCCGCAACCGTCGCTGAGCGTGTGCGAGGATCACTCTCTCGGCGCGGTGATGCATTAGCCATCCTTGCAGTCGCGCGTGGAAAACCCACGCTTGCACCAGACCTTCTGCGAGAACTGGGAATCGTCGCCGCAGGCGGCGGTGATCTCGACCCAACACTGCTCGTCCAATCCGCATGGCTCTTCGCACGTCACAGTGGAAAAGCAGATCAAGCCCTCTTACAAATTCAGAACAAATGAAATACGACATTCCACTGGGAAAACCCGACCTAACCGACGCAGACCGTGAAGCAGTTCTTGCAACACTTCAAGGTGCACGCTTGACTATGGGAAGCGCGCTGCTGGAATTTGAGGCTCATATTGCCACTGTCGTTCGACGTCCTTTCGCTATTGGCGTATCGAGTGCTGGGGCAGGATTGGAAATCTGCCTTCGAGCGCTTGGAATTAGCGTGGGAGACGAGGTTCTTGTTCCATCGCTTTCCTTTGCTTCAAATGTAAATTCTGTTTTATCAGTCGGAGCGACGCCGATCTTCGTCGACTGCGATGCACGCACTTTGAATATGAACGTGGCCCACGCCGAATCGAAAGTGACGGCGAAGACACGCGCAGTCATTGGAGTTCCAGTTCTTGGAAATCCCGCCGGCTTGCCAGAACTCATCGCATTCTGCTCTCGATTTGAGATTCCAATGGTCGAACATGCAGCGGAAGGACTTGGGTCAACCATCGGCAGCGATAATGTTGGAAAGTTTGGCAGACTGAGTGTCTTTGGATTTGGTCCCAATCGACCAATCTCCGCAGGAGAAGGCGGAGCGATTGTGACACATGATGATCGACTTGCTGCAGCGTGCCGCGCACTTCGAAATCAAGGCCGTGTGGATCGCCAAAGTTTTCCCAATCAATCGCAGGACCTTGGAATGATTATGGCGTTTTCTGGAATGGGATACGACTCTCGACTCGCCGAACCTTTGGCCGCACTCGCTTCGAGTCAGTTGCGTCGTCTCGATGAGATTCGTTCACAGCGCCTCGAAATTGCAGCTGCATATACGCGTGCTTTAGGTGGACACCCAGATTTAATCCTTCCAAATGTGATGGAAAATTCGCAGATCTGCTGGCCACTTTTTTGGGTTCGACTCTCTGATCGATTTGGTATTCACGATCGTGACACGCTTATAGACGGATTGCATCGTCACGATATCGGCGCTGCAAATCATTATCCGCCGTCGCATTTATTGCCACACGTACAGAAAATGTTTGGCACAAAGGTTGGAGATTGCCCCACTGCCGAGTCCATCGGCGATCGGATGCTGACTCTGCCGATGTATACATCTATGCGCGCGCGCGAAGTTGGACAGGTCTGCCAAGCGCTTGAGATTGTTCTCTCTCGAGCTGGGATCGAACGGTCTTCGTAAGTCGTCCGCAACAGGCTCCAGCAACAGGCTCCAGCAACTGGCTTCAGCAACTGGCTTCAGCAACTGGCTTCAGCAACTGGCTTCAGCAACAACGAGCGCGACAACGCTGGTTTGCTCGACATTTCTATCGACTTCAAGAGAAAAAGCCACCCATGGGACTCGAACCCACGACCTATGCTTTACGAAAGCATTGCTCTACCACTGAGCTAGGGTGGCGTAACGCTGAAACAACCTGATCTCCAACCTGATCTCCAACCTGATCTCCAACCAGGGCCTCAATGATAACGGAGTCGCCATGAAACCATTTGAAATGGCGAAGCCTCTTTATGTCTTTGGTGCCAGAATCAACTTCACGACCTCGGATGTTGGCAGACCAAGTGCGCCAAACGCTTGACCAGCTGCATCTGCGGTTGAACCAGACGAATCTTGAATCAACGTACGAAGTGATTCGATCTGGCTCGGCTGCAGCAAATTGCCAAACTTTCGTGCGCTCGTTGCCACGCTCATCAAAAGCATGGACTGGTCTTCGCTGGTCGCAGACAATGCAGAATCCATAAGTGCGCGCTGCGCTGTATCAGTCGACAGAAGTGCCAGAACGCCAGCAACAGATGACTTGACCGTCCCACTTGAAGTTGCAAGTGCACCAATCAAATCTGCCTCCGCAACTCGAACATCAAAGATTGCGCTCGATGATTCCGCAATCATTCGAAGCACTGCCAGCGATTCATCGAGGTACTTCGCTGATTCCTCAGGAGACATTGCAATCCCACCAGCAGCGCCAACAGCGGATTCAATCGCTGCGAGAAACTGAGCGTCAGTCGCACTGGCCAAGAACACAGAAACGCGAGAATCGTTTTCGAATTCCAGTGAAAATGCTGCTGCGTCATTCCCATTGGCGATGACCACGATCGGCGATGTGGCTGCTGATCTGGAGAGCCGAATTGTATGAATGGCATCGTTAACGGAAGCGTGTGCGCCTTGAATAACGATCAGGTCGAGCGTCTGCCCGGAAGGCAACTTCCCCTCGATCTCACTGATCGATGCACCGGTCGTCACCATGTTCGCACCTGCGGTCGTTATTCGAGTTGCAAGTGATTGGCGGTCTTCCTCAACAGAAGCGATGACAGCTCCAGACATTCCGCCTGATTGAATCATCGAAGCAAGCACTGGAACAACCAAAGCTTGTTGTTGGAACGACTCAACTGGAAGCGATTTGGCCAAGACCACTGCTGCTTCAAAGCGAACTCGACGATCTGCGAAGAGTAAACATTCAATGATTGGCGATCGGCCACTCATCGGTTTGATCAATGTTGCAGCACCGCCATTGGCGCCAAGAACGCGAATGCATTCACGAGCGAGCATGACATCGTTTGCGTCAATCGCAAATCCCAGAGCCATTTGCGCAATGCGCGCACCACTCGCTGTTCCGAAAAATTCAGAGCTGTATCGAGTTGCAAGGATTGATGTCTCGGGGGATTCAGACGAGGTTTGGATTTCGAGCAAACGCATGAACACTGAACGCCGAAGATCAGCTGCGACATAAATTGCGAGAGCCAATTCAGAAGTTGGATCGCGACGCAGAGCTTCTGTCGCAGTTTGAATTGCCATCGTCTCGCAGTAAAGGGTGGTCGGAATCGCTATTCCTGAGAGCCCATTTCGATTGTCGTAACTCCAAATCACATTGTTTGGATCGCCAGCATAAGGAATAAGCGAAGGGGTTTGATCAAAAAAACGTCTGGCCAAGGCTGTGTACTGGCTTGCGGCGTCTTGTGATGTTCCGCCGAGTCGTGAATATGCACGAAGTGCCGCAGTTCGAACATCCGCCGTTGTTGCCGGATTTGTTGCGAGATCAAAAATGTAAGGCTGACTGCTGGGATAACCAATTTCTCCAAGCACTTCACAAACTTTTCGCTGAGTATCTGGATCTAAATCTGCAAGCGCAGCGCAGAGTGGTGCAACAGCAAGTCGCTTGATTTCAACGAGCACAGATCGAGCTGAATGAGCGAGCTTGAGATTCTTCCCATCTTCCAAAGCCTTCAGCAAAGCAGGAACAGCGAATGCTCCTGCTGCCAACAGACGCTGTCGCGAAACCATCTCTTGCCGCATTGATCCACCAAGACCTTGGACAGCCTCCTCGATGCGCAAAGCATTGCGACTGGTTGCGCGAGTCCCAGCGAGGTATCGAGACTCCAGTTCAGCAACCAATTCAGCCGCGCCCTCCATTCCTCTGCCACGAGTCAATGATCGTTCTAATTTCTCGCGTATCCCCTTCTCATCGACCAACTGAGCGAGCTGTTCATCACTGATTTCAGAATCAAAGAGAGATTGAATCGAGGCCTTCGCCAACGTTGCATCTCCTATCAAAATATAATGCAACGCCATATCAAGATCGTGTGACTGATCAGGGGTCGCAACGAATTGATCTGGAGGATTCGTCGCCGCAGCTGCAATCTCACTCGCTGTTTCCGCAGCTGGTTCGGCGGCAGGTTCCGCAGCTGGTTCCTCGGTTGGTTGAGCAGCTGGTTCTTCCGTCGGTGGATCCTTCGGATCATCGCCCTGCATCTTGGCATTTGATGGTGCAGATACACCGATCAAACTAACGACAAGAACTGTTGGAAGGATCGAGAAGGAACGAAGTAGTTGGTCAAACAATTGAATTCTGCTCCTAGCGGACTTGAATGAAACGAGCCTTTGGCTCGATCGAACTTGGGAATGGGTAAAAGTAGCGCATTCACCCGCTCCGTGCAATGATCACAGTCAGTGAATTTGGTATCGTCCAAGCTGTGATTGATCCTCGGCACTCGTGAGCCGAGGCGTAGCGTGAATGGCTGGCGCCACTCATTGCTGCGAGGGAAGGCGGTGAAAATCCGCCGCGGACGCGCCGCCGTAACGGGTGGAGGATATTCCTCCCCAGCCCGAACCAGAGACGCCACTGGAAATTGCATTTGCAATTATCTGGGAAGGCAGGTTCGAGTGCCCGAAGTCGGAAGACCTGCATTCACTTTGCGCTGTCCCCTCGCGACTAGGGACCACGGTGCGTCACGCCGGCTTCAAAAACTCAACATGCCAATCATGCCGCGGTTCATTTCTCTTGTCGCTCTTGCGATTTTTGTCGAATTTGGTTTGATCACATTGCCAACAAGCGCAAGCGACTTTGCGAACAACGTTCTCTCGTATGTCGCAGGCTCAAATCCTGCAAACGGTTTTACAAATCCTCTTGTTGCTCTTGGGCCTCCCGAAAGATTTACTGGTGAGGGAATCGCTCCAGGTGCTGTGACTCCGTTTCATCCGTGTTTCGGTGCAAATGAAATTGTTTCCATTGGTGCAGGTGGTCAGTTGACTTTGGGTTTCGATCCCCCACTACGCGATCAATCGAACAATCCATTTGGGATTGACTTCATCGTCTTTGGGAATTCGTTTTTCACCGACGCGGGATTTCCAGCCGGAGTGGTTGGCGCTCTCGCTGCCGATGGAGGCATCATTCAAGTCACAGGAGATGGTGTCACATGGATGACAATTCCAAATACATTTGCGGACGGACTCTGCCCAACGATGGGTTGGGTTGATGGCGGTGCGTATGCAACAACGAATGGCCTGATTGCGACGGATCCCAATACTCCTGTGGATCCCGCGTGGACCGCGGCATTGCTTGTAGGAAAAACATACAGCGAACTTATCGAGATCTATCACGGATCTGCAGGAGGCGCAGGGGTCGATCTTGCAAGCGTCGGATTGACACAAGCGATTGCAGTTCGAATCATGGTTCCAACTGGGATTCATCCGAATGTTGAAATCGATGCAGTTGCGCGTGTTTCTGCAAGCGGAAATCCTGCAGATGTCGATGGCGATGGGCTTATAAATGGCCTTGATCTTGCAACGGTGCTTTCTGCATTTGGCACGGCATCCGCGGCGGCAGATATTGATCACAGCGGACTTGTCGATGGGTTGGACCTCACTGCAATCTTGGCTGGATGGAGCACCTGAATGTTGCTGCGAGCATTCACACTTATTGAAGTGTTGGTCACGATTGGCATCATCACGCTTCTCGCTTCGCTTGCGATGCCAGGAATCAAGAGCGTGCGCGAGAGCAGTCGAAGTAGCGAATGCGCAACACGGCTTCGCCAACTTTCAATTGCTGCGCAGTCATACTCAAATGTTTTTCGAGGAGTCTTTCCGCCAGCAATACTTTTTGAAATGACTTCATCTGGAGTTCGAAGCGTGGCGTGGGACTTCGCACAAGGGGCGAATGGAGAAGTGCGTCCGGGACCTTTGTGGTCTTTCACGGATCACCCATTTGAGGTTCAACAATGCCCAGCTTTCATTGGCTCGAGCACTTTCGGCGCGGATCCATATACGGGCTTCAATTACAACACCACATTCATCGGTGCAGAGGGTTCGTGGCCGATCATGGGAGACGATGGTCGAGTATTGAGCGGTTGGAAAAACGCGCGTCGCGGCTTAACGGTCAGTCAGCACAACCGTCCCGCTGAAACTGCCCTCTTTGGCGATGGCGGATGGCAAGGCGGTGCAAATAAATTTATGCGCGCACCGAGCGCGTCAGTCGAAATGGATCTGGGAATTGTCTACTCCGGTGCCCAAGCATTTCGGCATCAAGGATGCACAAATGTTGCATGGTTAGACGGACATGTTCGCGGCGTTTGCCAACAATGCAAGGGAATGCATGCGGCGACAAGTCCTGCAGATTTATTCCTATATCTCCAGTCACCACTTGCATGGCCTGCAAACGGCTTTCTCAGCAATGATGATTCTGCTTATGACCCGAGATAGTCACATTGAAATGCAGAGAAACTCATGACACCCATCAACATAGATCGATGCGTGTGCTACGACACAACTTTCGCAGTCATTGACGCTTGGGCACGTGCGCAGTCAAGAGTCGTCACGAGAGAAGATGTCCGAAAAGAATTCGGTTGCGGCGGAGGCTGCAAACTTTGTCAGCCATACATCGCGTGCGCACTTCGGACAGGACAGGTTGTCTTTCACGAAATCCGATTCGAAGAAGAGTTCGACTAATTTACACTGGTTGGTTTTCAGCGTCGACCGAATCGCTTCTCGATATCGCTCATTGGAATTCGAATCGAAGTTGGTCTTCCATGAGGACAATTCGTAGATCGATCAGTTGTTGCGCGATCGTCTAGCAATCGCGTGATCTCTGCAACAGAGAGTCGATCCCCCCCTTTCACTGCCGCTTTACATGCCATCATGTCCAGAACATCAGCAAGTGCGCCTTCGCGCAGTGCAGAATCTCCAGTCGATTCGCTCGCACTTGCAAGCGCGTCGCTGGTCAGAACACGGGCGACAAATGTTGCTGCATCAACTTTGCGCCCCGTCAAAAAGCCTGGGAACGCATGCACAGCGACTGTTCGAGGACCCGCTGCCGTCGCTTCGATTCCAAGGCGAGCAAAAAGTGGAGCGAAAGTTTCCAGATGCGCAAGCGCTTCCGGCGGAACATCCGCGATTGCAGGTACCAAGAGTCGCTGCGACATGAGATCACCACGACCAATACGTGTACGAATTTCTTCGAACATCACGCGTTCGTGCAGTGCATGTTGATCAACGATAACCAGCGCATCGTCTTCGGCAAGAATCAACCACGTGTTGTCGACTTGCAGCACTTCACGAACAGTCACTGCGGGAGTTGGAAGTAGTGTCTCGTGCGGAGGAGTTTGAGATGCAGATGTATCTCTGAGAAATGAAGGGAAGGATTGAGTCCGTGTTGCGCTCGGTCCGCTTGGCATGCTTGGCACATTTGATATGGCACGCGTTGCGCGTTCTGGCCAATGACTCTGCCTTGCATGCTGCGTCGAAGTCATGTCGATTGTCGGCACTGGGTCGCTCTCAGTGCTTGAAAGCAAACTCGAACCACCTGCAGTGAGATCTGCACCTCGCAGAGAATCTTGCACGGATCGATAGACCAATCTGTGCATCCAAGCAGGATTGCGCCAACGAACCTCGCTCTTTTGAGGATGCACATTGACATCAACCATCTCAGGGTCGACTTGCAGAAAGATGACGAAAACAGGCTGCAATGAAGGCTCCGCAAGCCCGCGATATGCCTCGCGTACGGCATGAATGAGCGATCGATCAACGATGGGTCGACCATTGACCATGATGCGCTGGGTTCGACTGACCGAACGCATGCTTTCTGGACGACACGTCACGCCGACGATTCGACTTTTCAGATCATCGCCCTCTGCCTCGCCTGCGATTGTCAACGGATTTTCGCCAAGCGCATCGCCGAAGACATCGGCGACTCGACCGAAGACATCATTTGCCGCAGTAAAGTCCAATACTTTTCGTCCACTGCTCTCCAAGCGAAATGAAACGGTTGGATGTGCGAGTGCGGCATTACAAACAACTTCCGTGATACGCGCCGCTTCCGCTGGATCGCCTCGCAAAAACTTTCGCCGAGCAGGAACATTATTAAATAACCCTAGAACTTCGATGGTCGTTCCAACAATGCCTGCGGCAGGTTTCGTTTCGCTCAACTGACCGAATCGAGATTCGATCATCCACGCTTGCGACGCATTTCTCAATGCAGAAGTAATCCGCACATGAGCGACGGCGGAAATCGCGCAGAGTGCCTCACCGCGAAATCCAAATGTATGAATTCGGTTCAGATCGTCGCTCGTGCTGATCTTGCTGGTTGCGTGAGGAGCAAGCGCCAATGCAAGTTCGTCTTGGGCAATTCCACCACCATTGTCAATAATTTCCAATCGTTCGCGTCCGCCGCCTTCGATTCGCACGATTACCTTGGTCGCCCCAGCATCCAGAGAGTTTTCGATCAATTCCTTCGCCACGCTGGCTGGTCGTTCGACGACTTCACCGGCGGCGATTTGATTGACAAGTGCGGTTGGGAGAATCCGAATCGTCATTGTCAAAGTATTGTACGGCGATGCGTGACACGGTCGTGATTGGAGACATCCACGGCTGTGGCGAAGAACTTAAAGCAATGTTCGATCGACTTCGAACTTGGGCGAGAAAATCACGCATCGTCCTCATCGGAGATTTGCTTACGAAAGGACCGCGCCCCGATCTTGTGGTCGAAGAAATTCTTGCTCGTCAACGAGCTGGGTGGCAGATCGATCTAGTCTGTGGAAATCACGAACCCCGCGCGCTTGCGGCCCTTCGACGCGCTGGTCCGGATGGGCGGACGAGCGAACTTCCGCCGAGGCTTGCTGAAATGGTCGACATTCTCGCAGATGCGGATTTATTGGAAGACGCACAGGAACTTCTCCGTCGTGCGATGCGAACTCCATTTCTGCGAGGGCGCAATCCAATTTGGACTGCGGTGCATGCAGGCGTTGATCCAGCGCTTGGATTTAAAAGAACACCGCAACGAATGCGGATGACGATCAAGTCCGCACAAGGCGAGGATGATTGGTGGTGGAAATATGACGGGAAAGACGGTCTGCTGATCGTTGGGCATAAACCACTCTCTCGCCCGCTGATTCTTCGCAGACCAGATGGGCGTGCGATTGTTGCTGCAATCGATACCGGATGTGTCTATGGCGGATTTTTAACCGCGTATCGAATTGGCGCAGATCGACTGCTGATGATTCCAAGCAAGCAACGGCGTCAGTTCAACTTCAAACGACGGACGAGTCGTCGACCAAGCGATAGCGCATGGCAAGCGGCATCCGTCGTCCCGGCCCGAAAGCTCTTGCGCTGAGTTTGGGAATGATCGGAGCTTGATTGCGCTTGTATTGAGCGCGATCGATTGCTGCTGTCCAACGAGCAACCAACGCTCGATCCAAACCCGTCGTTTGCGAAATCTCTTCAGCGGATTTTTCATCGTCGACCCAGCCTGAAACAATTTGGTCGAGCACGGAATATTCTGGCAGCGAATCTTGATCAGTTTGATTTGGGCGAAGTTCCGCAGAGGGCGGCTTCGTTAAACTCGATTGTGGTATCGGTTGCGATGCAAACCCAAGCGCACTTGGATTTGCATTGAGCCAGCGTGCGACCGAAAAAACTTGCGTCTTTAAGAGGTCACCAAGCGGAGCCATCCCACCGCACATATCGCCATAAAGTGTGGCATATCCAACTGCAAATTCACTCTTATTCCCCGTCGAAAGGACCAACGCACCCGTCGCATTGGAGAGCGTCATCAGAGTCAAACCGCGCAGGCGACTCTGCAGGTTTTCGTCAGTGATTCCAGAGACTTCTGCAGCAGGACTGATGTTCGTACCCATCAACCTATATGCATCGTTGATCGACAAGACATCCGGAGGATTCATTCCAAGTCGCTTTGCAGAATCCATCGCATCAGCGCGAGATTCCTCGGACGAGAATGGACCTGGCATCGAAATGCCTCGCACATTCTTCGGTCCAAGTGCGGCAACCGCAAGTGCAGCGACGAGCGCGCTGTCAATTCCACCAGAAAGTCCAAGAAGCACGCCGTGGTGCCCAGTCTTGCGAACATATCCACGGATCGCACTTGTCATTGCATGTGCGAGTTCTTCGTCACTTGGCATGTCTGTAGGCCGCTCAGATGTTGCTGCGCAATCCACGACAAGCGATTCTTCGCTAAATCTTTTGGCGAATGAACCTCTTCCATCTGGGTGAAGAATGCACGATCCTCCATCAAAAACGAAGTCGTCATTCGCGCCAACTGCATTCACGCTTGCGATTGAAACTTTATGACTCGCCGCAGCACGGGCGATCAAATCAAGTCTTCGACTTTGTTTGCCAAGAAAGAAAGGAGATGCGCTTGGAACGACAATCACTTTCGCGCCCGCCCGAACAGTTTGTGTCAGCGGATCAATTTGATATCCCTCACTTTCGCCGACATCCGCTCCTTGCCAAAAATCCTCGCAGATGAGAATGCCAACTTTCTCTCCTGCAACATCGATCACTATGGGCTCAGATCCCCGCAAGAAATATCTCGCTTCATCAAAGACGTCATAGTGTGGCAGAAGTCGTTTCGTATAAATACGCTCGATCTTCCCGCCACGCAGCACAGCGCACGCATTGAAAATCACCGTCGATTGATTGTCAATATGCCACGGCAAGCCGACAATGACCGCAAGATCTCCCGCTCCATGTTGCGCTAATTGCTTCGCGAGATGATTCGCGGCGTCGGCACTCGCATGTGTAAATCCACTGCGCAGCAGAAGATCACGCGGTGGATATCCAACCAACGACAATTCTGGAGTGAGAGCGATATGCGCACCGTTTTTTGTCGCGTCAATAGCGTGCAGCAGAATCGTCTTGGCATTCTGCGCCAGATCTCCGACAACCGAATCCATTTGAATGAGCGCGATGCGCATAAGCATTTAAATCGCTGCAATATTTCGCAGGCCACCACGAGCGACAACTTCGATGTCGCTGGCTCGCAAAGCGTGAAAGACTTCTTCACAATGATCCGGACCCCGCACTTCAATCTGACAAAGCACTTGAACCTTCGAGACGTCTGCTTCGCCAAACGCACGTTCATGAGAAACTTGCTTGATACTTGCGCCAGTCGAAGCGATTGCAGTTGCGAGATCTGCTAAGCCACCTGGTCGATCACGAATCACTGCAAGGAATTGCACGAGACGTCCATCAAGCATCAAACCGTGTTCGATGACTCTCGACAGAGTCGTTGGATCGATGTTTCCTCCGCAGAGAACAAGCACAACTTTTTTGCCAGCGAGTTGAGGCAATTTCCCTTCCAGAAGTGCCGCAAGCGGAGTGGCGCCTGCGCCTTCGACCACTCCTTTTTCCAATTCGGCAATGCGCAAAATTGCGCGCGTAATTGCTTCCTCAGAAACAGTCACAACTTGTTCGATTCTGCTTCGTGCCACTTCAAATGCGAGCGGTCCAACTTCTGGAACCGCCAAACCATCGGCGAGAGAAGATTCGGATGTCACTCGCACAGGATGACCTGCTGCCAAGGCTGCGGACATGCTTGGACATCGCAACGATTCCACGCCGATCACTTTGGTTGCGGGGCGCAAAGTCTTGGCGACGAGGCTGATGCCTGCGATCAATCCACCTCCACCAACGGGAACAACAATCGCATCCGGGTCGGGGCACTGCTCAAAGATTTCCAGTCCGCACGTTCCTGCACCAGTGATGATGTGAGGATCATTGAATCCATTGATATAAGCCAACCCTTCTGTGGCAACAAGTTCATCGGCGCGTTGCCGCGCATCGGCGATGTTTTCGCCATGCACCAACACATTCGCACCAAATTCGCGGCATCGAACTTGTTTCACAAGCGGTGCGAATCGTGGCATAACGACTGTGACTGCAATTCCAAGCGCGCGGCCGTGATACGCAAGCGCGAGTGCATGATTGCCAGCGCTTGCGGCGATGACTCCCTTGGCACGTGTCGCTGTATCCAATTGCATCAACGCATTTCGCCCGCCGCGTTCTTTGAAGGAACCAGTGGACTGTTGATAATCCAATTTGCACCACACATTTGCAGCACACAACTCAGAAAGCGCAGCACTTCTCACGCATGGAGTTCGAATAATTCCGCCCTCGATCCGACGCGCAGCTTCAACAACTTGATCGAATGTTGGGGTCGCAGTCATGATGGCGGACATGTGATCTCCTATGCAGTAATTGGGCCAGCAGCACGAACCTCGTCAGTGATTGCGAACTTCGCATCGTTTGCGCGGAATCGCGTCGCCAAGTCTTTCGCCTTCAAGTCGTACGCAGCTTTATCTGCCCAAGTATTGCGAGGATCAAGCACTTCTGTTGGAACGCCTAGAACAGCTGTCGGCATCTGCAATCCGAAAATTGGATGTGTGACGAATTTCGCAGAACGAAGCGATCCGTCCAAGATTGCCGTGACGAATGCTCTGGTGTATGCCAACTTGAATCTCGATCCAGTTCCGTATGGACCGCCAGTCCATCCTGTATTCAACAACCAAACATCCGATTTGTGTGTTGCGATTCGGTCGCGAAGCATTTCTGCGTATCGCATCGGAGGCCGAGGCATGAATGGGCCGCCGAAGCATGCGGAGAAATTCGGCATTGGTTCGGTAACTCCAGCTTCTGTGCCGGCAAGCTTTGATGTGTATCCGTTCAGGAAGTAATACATCGCCTGTTCTGGAGTGAGTCGCGAAACTGGTGGCAGCACACCGAATGCATCAGCCGTCAAGAAGATCACATTGCGTGGGTGTGATGCAACACTGGGCATTCGAGCATTCTTGATGTACGACACGGGATATGTGACGCGCGTATTTTCAGTCTTTGCAGAACTGTCATAATCTGGAATACGAGTCGTAGGATCAATGACCGTATTTTCAAGCACGCTTCCAAATCGAATTGCATCCCAAATTTCCGGCTCTCCTTCGCGCGAAAGCTTGATGCACTTCGCATAGCAACCGCCTTCCATATTGAAGACGCCCTTTTCGCTCCAACCGTGTTCGTCGTCTCCAACGAGATCTCGATTTGGATCAGCCGAGAGAGTGGTCTTTCCAGTTCCAGAAAGCCCGAAAAAAAGCGCGACATTTGAATGATCTTTACGATCCACATTGCACGAACAATGCATCGGGAAGACCTTCATATCAGGCAGGTCATAATTCATCGCATAAAAAATCGACTTCTTGATCTCGCCCGCATATCGCGTTCCAACGATCAACACGGTTCGTTTTTCAAGACTCTGTGCGATACAGACTGGACCTTTCGCGCCATACTTCGCTGGATCATCAAGTCGCAGACTTCCCGCATCGATGATCGTCCAATCTTGCTTCCAATTGTTCAAATCTGTCGCAGCCGCATTGATGAACAAAGTCTTTGCAAAGAGACTGTGCCATGCTTCTTCAGTGAAGACAGAAACTTTCAGGCGAAATGCAGGATCTGCGCCGGCAAATCCATCGAATCGGTACAAATGCTCACGACGACCAAGAGTTGCCAAAACTAATTTTTCAAGTGCATCGAAATGTTCAGGAGACATCGGCTGATTCACTTTGCCCCAGTCGATGTTGTTGTGAATGCCAGCGGAATCTTCCAAGAATTTGTCGTTTGGACTGCGCCCCGTTCGATCTCCTGTATCGCATGCGAGCGCACCGTTGGCTGCAAGAGTTCCTTCACCTCGGGCAAGTGCGTGTTCGACAAGAATCGCTGCAGAAAGATTGTTTAGAATTTTGGCGGTGCCAAATGCGTGGCGTTGTGATGACGAAACGGCTGTCATAGTGCTCATATTGGACTCCTTATGGGGTGAGCCATATAGATTAGCACAGGATCGCCAAGTTCTCCTTTGCGGAGTCGGCATAAGTTTCCTACTATCTTCCCTCATCAGTTGGCGACCGTAGCTCAGTTGGTAGAGCGCCGGGTTGTGATCCTGGATGTCGCGGGTTCAAATCCCGTCGGCCGCCCTTGTCGAGTTTCAATATGCGTTTTCATGCGATTCAAACGAACCCGATTTGGGAACAACCTCTCCCAAATCGGGCTGAAATCACGTGCGCGTTGCAAGAATGCTTGCCGCAAGCGGGAGATTTCGTTGTTCTTCCAGAACTTTGCGAAACGGGGTTTACGATGCGCAGCAATCTCGCAGCGACATCAGATTCTGCAGAGTGGGGCGCGGGCGTTGCGAAATCGCACAAAATATGGCTGCAATGTGGACTCGCTCGACGGCAACCCGATGGCGGCATCGCCAATACTGCAACAATTTTTTCGCCAGATGGATCCGAAGTTGGCCAATATCGAAAATGTTTTTTATTTACTCCAGGAGGCGAGGACCGTTCCTACTCCCCTGGCTCTGGTCCTGTTGTCTTTGATTGTGGCGGCGTGAAAATTGCACCAATGATCTGTTACGACTTGCGGTTCCCCGAGTTATGGCGCCACGCACTTCTTTGCGGCGCAGAAATTTTTACTTTGAGTGCGTGCTGGCCCGCGTTGCGATTGCGACAAATGCACGCAATGCTTGCGTCTCGTGCAATTGAAAATCAATCGTGGGTTATCGCTGCCAATCGAACAGGCCACGAACCGTCTACACAATATTCGGGCGGATCAACAATCGTCGACTTTCTTGGGGAAACCAAGGCACTTTGTGCAAGCGATCCCAGTTTTATCAGTCACGAGATCGATGTGGATGAACTGCGAACTTTTCGCGCAAAATTCAAAGTCATATCGGACATCCAAAGAAAATTTCTTGGCTCGTCAAATTTCGTCTGATCATATTGACGGGTGCTCAAGACTTCGTAAACTTCCTCCATGTTTTAAAGGTCGGTCGAGAAAGATTTATTGTGGGTCTCAAACAAATTGAATCATAGTAATGAACACACTTGCATTTCCATCTGCAAAGCTGAAGAAGCACAAGACGATCACCGTTGTTGATCGAACGAACTCTCTTCGTCGTGCATATTTTGCAAGTTCTATTTCGCACTCGCGCTGGAATGTCGGTGTGGAATGCGTGATCTCTCAAGTAAATTGGGATGTTTGCAAGAGAGATTTTCAACCAGATCAATGGGTTGAAGATGTCGTGATTGCATGCGCATGCATTCGAGGGGAACAGCAAGCATGGCATCATGTGCAATTTGCAAATACATGGAGACTGCGCGAAGCAGCCGAATTGCGACTCAGCCCAGAACAAGCAAGTCTCTTGGTCGAGCGTTTCTGGCGGGTTTTACGAACCAATTCCCGCGCAGCAAACTCCCAATGCGCAAACGGACTACGAATGCAGAATTACCGCGGTGGCCAGATGCTCACGCGGTGGTTGCTCTCGCAGATTCTGACTCAGATCGAAGCACTGCCTTTGGGCTCGAGCATTGATGCCATTCTTGACACCATGCCCCAATTGCGTACTCTCGGATGTGACGCTTCCGTTTTCGAACGGCTGCCGCAGGCAACATAGCTCAGTTGGTAGAGCACCGCATTGAAAATGCGGGTGTCCCCGGTTCAAGTCCGGGTGTTGCCATTGGTCCGGGTGTTGCCATTGGTCCGGGTGTTGCCATTGGTCCGGGTGTTGCCATTGGTCCGGGTGTTGCCATTGGTTTTGGATTGTCTGCCTACGCAGTTTTTCCGTATCGCTTGTGGATCGACCGAACGGTCTCCACTCCCATTCCATCAATTGGATAATGCGTTTCCAATGCGCTGGAAAGTTCGTATGTATCAACGACAACGAAGAGCGCTGGCAAAGCCAATACTCCGCTACAAAATCTCGAAGCGCGTGCTAAATGGCCTGGCGTTGTCGCGGCAATCAATGTTGCATTTTCAATTCGAAGCGGGAAGATTCGAAATTGCCACGCTTGTCGAGCAGTCACGAGTGCAGTTGCTGCGGGATTCACACAAGTGAAATCTGCATCGAATGATGCTGAGAGCGCGCGATATTGATCGACCCACGCTGCTTCGATGAATTCTGGATCGATGCCAAACATTTCTTCGCACAGAAGTCCGAATGGGCGACCGATCTCGGCTTGGCGCGCCAAGACCGCATCGACTTCGCTTTGTCTCAGCAATCCTTGTGCAACAAGAAGTTCTCCAAGTCGTGGAATGCGGGGATGAAAATTAATGTGTGCCATAGTTTGGGTCTCTTTCTCATAAGGCTCATCGGATGAGTCAATGGGCGACTTTCGCAAGCTTGGAAATTTGTTGCAAGCGAAACATCGTGGAGCGAATACACTCGATTCCGACAAAAAACTTATGAATCTGCGAATCAACAGGCTTTCAAATCATGCCCAAAGTTGGCTCAAGTCCCCCGCCGCTGCAGGAATGGGGCAAATGTCCAAGCGATTGACTCGATCGATACCCAATTCGAGACTGCACACATCACTCCTTCGGGAAGTGTTGCTTGCAAAGCGACTCAGCGCTGCGGGCTTCAGCGTGCGCAGCGAAATCCCCACGCAAGCAGGTCGATCCTGCGATCTTGTCGCAGTCCGAGGATCGCTCGTTTTGCACTTGCACGTGAAGTGCATGGACGCAGACGATGATCTGACTCAACCTCGATCGCCGCGTATTCCATCTGCGATTCGATCTCTTGAAAATGTCGATCGCCGACTGTTGATTGAAGTCGAGTGGAAAAATGGATTGAGTTCAAGCGCACTGCGAACAACTGCAGAAGCGATGAGAAGTTTCCTCGGCCGTGCGTCAGTTGGAGATGAATGCGTGGTGCGAAGTCGAAGCGGTGAAATTCGCGGAAGGTGTCGAGTGCGGTCACCGCGTGATACAGGTGGTGTCTCATTGACTCGTGGTATCACCGATGATCATCGACTTGCAGTCGATCGCGTGCGCCGACTTCTACGCAAAGCGCGCGATCAATTTCTTGCTGGTGGAGAAAACATTATTGTGGTCTTTGGGCCGAAGTCTGCCAAATGGATTTTCTCTCAGGCACTTCTAGGAACACCAGTCGAACGATGGGATGAATACCCACGACGCGGAGAGCGCGTTGCTTTGGGCAATGCAGATGATGGGTTCTGGACCGGCGCAGGAAAGGCTGGTTGCGCAAGCGGCACTCTCAGTCGAATTGCAGTCTGGGCATCACTCGACTCTGTTCGCGATGATTCGTCCGCATGGATTCGAAGTGGAGTCACCCTCGGTGTTCGCGGAGCATGCGCCGAACTCTTTCGACAAGTCCAGTTCACAAACCGCTAAAAAAACTATGTGCCGTCGCCGACGAGCCGTTCATGCGGCGGAATACGCTCGACGAAGGTCTCTTTCGGAGGTGGCCAAAGAGCAAGCAGGCCTTCATGAACCGGCAAATCATTCACGGTGAATCGAGACCCCATCGCAATGAGTTGTTCAATATGCCGACGTCCTAAAGTGACCGTGATGATGCAATTTGTTTCGTCATAATCGCGCTTGGTGACGGTCGCACGAGACTCCAGAAAATCGACTGCGCGACCATCACGAAGCGGAATTCGAAGAATCGCCTCACGCATTTCGCCAAGCAAATTCCCGCGAACCATCTTGCGAAGTTCATCGAATCCTGCCGACGTCAGCGCAGAAACGGCGATGGCGGTTGGTTCTTTCTTGCGCCATTCTTCGAGAGATGGCGGTCGTTCTCCAATCGGACCGACTGCTGCACCCATCTTGTCAATCTTGTTCAGAACAACCAAGCGAGGCTGATTCTTTGCGCCAATCCCGTCGAGAACTTCACGAACAGTCGCAAGTTGTGCATGCGCATTTGGATCTGCCGCATCGACGATTAGCAATAACAAATGTGAATGCACAGTCTCTTCGAGTGTCGCACGAAAACTCGCGACAAGATGATGCGGAAGTCGCTGAATGAATCCGACTGTGTCGGAGAGCATCACAATATTGCCACCACCAAGATTCCAAGCCTCAGTTCGAGTTTGAAGCGTCGCGAAAAGTTGGTCATTTGCGAATGCGCCGCCATTTGTCAGCGCATTAAAGAGCGTGCTCTTTCCTGCATTCGTATAACCCACAATTCCAACCGTAAAATGCTCTGCTCGGCGAGTCTGAACTTCGCGAGTCTTTCGCGCTTGCACTTCCGAAAGTTCGCGCTTCAGAGCGACAATGCGCCGCGAAACGAGACGGCGATCGATTTCGAGTTGTTGTTCACCTGGACCGCGCGTTCCAACTCCCATCGGCGATCCGCCGGTGACTTGTCCCAAGTGCGACCACATCGCACGCAATCGTGGCGCGGTGTATTCAAGTTGTGCGATCTCGACTTGTAACTGTGCCGCGCGGGATGTTGCTCGATTGGCAAAAATATCCAAGATCAATTCACTTCGATCAATAACCTTGCAGCAAAGTTCTTTCTCAATATTCCGAAGTTGGCTCGGACTGAGATCGTGATCGAACACGACAACTCCCGCACGCAGTTCTTTGACCGCTGCGTTCAATTCCTGAATCTTGCCTTTTCCCAAGCATGTTCTTCCATCCATACCGTGGCGATTCTGGATCAGTTGTCCAACGGTCTGCACCCCCGCTGTCTCAGCCAGAGCTCGGAGTTCGCTGAGTGGATCGGGATTATTCAGCGCTGCATCATCAGAACTCAGGATGACCGCAGCCAAAATAGCTCGCTCCGCCTGAATTGATGCGCTTCGCAGACCGGTCTCCATAGTTCAGCAAGTCTACGCATGAACGGCGATACTCTGACACATATGCCGCCGCGAATCATCCTTGGTATCGAAAGCAGCTGTGACGAAACATCCGCGGCGCTTGTCAACATTGATGGCGATCAACTGCGGGTTCTTTCTTGCCGCACAGCTGGACAGGATGATTTACATGCGGAATATCGGGGTGTTGTTCCTGAAATCGCCAGTCGTGCGCACTTGGACAGAATCATCCCAGTCATTCGAGGCGCGTGCGCCGATGCCGGCATCACGATGAATGAAATCACCGGTGTCGCCGCGGGTCATCGCCCTGGATTGATCGGATCGTTGCTTGTTGGAACAAGCACAGCGAAAGCATTCGCTTGGTCGCTCGACATTCCTTTCGTTGGAGTCGATCATGTGATGGCGCATCTTGTCGCAGGCTTGCTCGATCAAGTTGCGCTTGAGTGGCCGGCGATTGGACTTGTCGCATCGGGTGGACACACGAGCCTGTTTCTTATGCGCTCTCCACTGGAAGCGCAATTGATTGGCGCAACAATCGATGACGCTGCAGGTGAAGCATTCGATAAAGCAGCGTCCATATTGGAACTCGGATACCCAGGCGGTGCGAAACTGGATGCGCTTGCCGAAACTGGCGATGCTGCTGCGATTGCACTCCCGATGACAAGACTGGATAAAGGAGATTTTTCTTTCAGCGGAATCAAGACTGCGCTTGCGCTTGCCGCGAGAGATCCCAAGCACGCTAGAAAATCTGCAGATTTGGCTGCGTCATTTCGCAAAGTTGTCGTCGCACAAATCATTCGCAATTTAACTCTCGCACTTGATGAACATGCCACACCCTCTTGTTTGATTGGAGGCGGTGTCGCTGCAAATTCGCTTTTGCGACGCGAAGCTGCGATCGCATGTGCACAGCGCAGCGTCACACTTCGAATCGCCGATCTTCGATGGTGCACAGATAATGCCGCGATGATCGCTGGCGCAGGCGCATTGAGAATCGCTCGTGGGGAATGCGATGGATGGGATCTTGCTGCACATCCGCTCTCCGAAATCGCTCGGGGCGATCGCGGAGCTCGGAGACGTGGCAGTTGAGCGATCTCCCCTCTGCATCTGATTCGTTTTTTATTTCGGGACGACATCCTGTTTCTCTTGATGAAGAACAACTTGTTCGGCAATGCACATTGAAGACTGGACGCGTCTCGGGTCCAGGAGGTCAGCATCGCAATCGAGTCGAGACTGCAATTTTCGTCACGCATAACCCAACGCAAGTAGATGCACAAGGAACCGAGCGTCGTAGTCAAGTTGAAAATCGTCGCGTTGCGATTCGCCGCCTTCGCATTCGACTCGCAGTTCTGGTGCGAACACTCGAAGTCACCGCGGAACATCAACCGAGTGCGCTTTGGCAAAGCAGACGACGGGATCGAAGAATTCAGGTCAGCATTGATCACTGGGACTATGCAATAGTTCTTGCTGAAGCTCTCGATTTAGTCACTGCCTTGAATTTTGATGTCTCTGCAGCGGCAGCAACTTTGGGAGTTTCCATGAGTCAGTTGACTCGATTGATTCGACAAGACAAACTCGCGGCCGCAAAGTTGAATGCAGGTCGAAAATCAGCTGGACTGGGACCTCTGCGCGACTGATACGCTTGATGGGCTTGAGAATCCCAAAGCGAGAGCGTGCGCTAACCTTCTTTGAATGACTCACAGCGCACAACTTCCGCAACTGATTCAGGACGAACTTCCAAGTCTCATCGCAATTCGTCACGATTTGCACACGCACCCAGAAATTGGGCTGAATGAAACAAGAACTTCGAAAGTGATTCAGCGTGAATTGCATTCTGCCGGGATAAAATTCCAAAGTGGATTGGGCGGAGGAACAGGAGTGATCGCACAACTCCCTGGCCTAGGCGATAAGTCGATTGGGTTGCGAGCTGATATTGATGCACTTCCGATCATCGAAGAGACGGGACTTTCATACTCATCACAATCCCCTGGAATCATGCATGCATGTGGTCACGACGGACACACCACGATACTTCTAGGTGTCGCTCGTGTGCTGGCAAAGTTGGCGAAGATCGCGCCTTTGCCCCGCCCAGTCACTCTGCTCTTTCAACCTGCAGAAGAAAATCTCGGCGGTGCAACACGCATGATCGCCGATGGTTGCTTGACTGGCCTGCTCGGTCCTTCGATCAGTGAGATATACGGATTGCATTGTTGGCCGTGGCTTCCAGTGAATTCGGTCGGAGTTCGAAATGGACCACTTCTCGCTTCAACCGATTATTTTTCGATCACTGTGCATGGACGCGGTTCTCACGCCGCATGGCCGCATTTATCACATGACCCCGTGATCGCGATGGCCGCAATTATCACTGCGCTCCAAACGGTCGTCAGTCGAAACACAGATCCCAACGACGCAGTGGTTGTCTCTGTCTGCGTCGTCATGGCAGGACATGCGTTCAATGTCATTCCTCAAGATGGGGCGCTTGAAGGAACGATTCGGACTCTCAACGAACAGGTCCGTGCGAACACGATCAAGCGAATCGAAGAAATTGTCGATCACGCCGCGAGAATGCATGGTTGCACTGCAGATATAAAAATTTCTACGGGATGCCCACCAACTGTGAATCACCCCACGGCGACAGATGCAGTCCGACGTGCTGCGCTTCAGACTCCTGCAGCTCAACTTGTTGAAATGGAAAATCCATTCATGGGCGGAGAAGATTTCGCCTTCTATGGCAAAGAGATTCCTGCAAGTTTCTTTCTGCTTGGAATACAAGATCCAAGTCGACCAAGTATGCCAGCCTTGCACCATCCATCTTTTAATTTCAACGATGATGCAATTTCGACAGGCATAGAAGCATTCTGCCGACTTGCGATTTCTGATTCTTGAAGATTTGATTTGGATTTTTGGTTTTTGGTGTTCTAATTACTTCAATTCAACATAGTTTTATGAATATAAATATTTTTCGATCACTCTCTCTGTTGTTCGTTCAATTGACCTTCGTCTCTGCTGGTTCGTCAGCTGTGCAGGTCCAGCCGAGTGATCTTGCTCGAGGCGAAATTCGAGCGGTAGTTCGAGTTGATTCGCCACTGGTGCGCAGTCAAGATCAAACACTCATTCCAAAGCATCTTCGTGAATCTGTCACCGCGATAACGATCGATGAGTCTAAATGGAAAGCACTCAGTGCTCATCGTGATGTGCTGATCGAATCCGTTCCATTTGGACCATCCCAAACTCACTCTTTGATTCTGCATCGAACCGATCCATTTGAGACTCATCCGCGAATCGTTGGCGCAACGATCGCAGCAAATGGCGTGGTCATCGAAACTCCAATCAAAATTCCAACGATCGATTGCTATGTCGGATCACTCCTCGATGATCCAGAGTCGCGCGTGCTGCTTTCGCGAGGCGAAGGATTTCTTGTTGGATATGTTCAAGCAAATGGAAAGACATGGATTGTGTCCAACGAACGCACAGGTGGCAATGGACCGATCGTCTCCTATGGAATGGATGATGTGCCGCCAGGAACATTTGATGTTCCAAAGTGGACTTGCGAAGCGCTTCAGCCACCTGATTCGATTGCAGGTGCTGGCTCCGAAGGTGGCATCGCCGATTCGATGCAGCCCTGTTGGCAATCGCGAATTGCAATCGATACGGATGTTGAGTTTCTTGCACTCTTTGCAAACAATCAAGCAGCTGCGATTGGATATGTCGGGACACTCTTTGCGGCGCTCTCGGATATTTATCCTCGCGATACCAATTTGCGACCAAGCATTGCATCGTTGCGACTTTGGACGAATGGCACAGACCCTTGGAATGCGACGAACACATCAACTCAACTCACAGAATTTCGCAGCTACTGGGAAGCCCAACCTGAAACATCACCACGTGAATCTGCGGCATTACTTTCTGGTCGTGGACTTGGCGGAGGAGTTGCGTGGCTGAACTCCGGTTGTGGTTCATATGCGTACTCCGTTTCTGCCAATCTTGCTGGTTCTTTCCCATATCCATTGCTCGACAACAACAATTCGAACTGGGACATCATGGTGGTCGCGCACGAACTTGGCCACAACTATGGTGCGCCCCATACTCATAACTACACGCCACCAGCTGATGGCTGCGGATCGAGTCCGCAAGATTGTTCCGCAGCGACGAATGATCTGGGAACGATCATGAGTTATTGCCATACCTGCCCAGGGGGTATGGCGAATATGAATTTGTATTTTCACGCGCTCAATGTTGGATCGATTCAGGCGTATTTGCAATCTGCTGCATGCCCTTTCTCTGCAGCAGCGCAACCCGCAATGGCCGTACCTGAGCGAATGAGCACAGTTCCTGGAACCACAATTGATATCGACGTGATGGGCAACGACGTGAAATTCAATTGCGAAACTATTTCATTGCTTGGAATCACTCAGCCCGGTCAAGGTTGCTCAGCAATGATCGTTGTTGGCGCTGGACCAAGCGGGCGAAACATTGTGCGTTTCACTTCTCCAAACCTTGCTGCAACCACTGTTACTTTCAATTACACAATTGCAGAATTAAGCGGCTCTCAAGCAACTGCAACTGTGACCATCGATCTCACGCCAATGCGTTTGCCTGAAAATCCAACTGGTGATACGCCAGGTATGGCGACTCAGTACTACATCCTGAGCGCACCTGCTGCCCTTCCAAATTTTGATGCGCTCACTTCATACAGCACAACCAGCGTTGCACAAATGAATTTCGATAGCACAAGCGGAAACTTTGCAACAAGCAATCGAGCAGATGAAGTCGGCGCAGTCTTTACTGGTTGGCTGAATGTTCCTACTGCGGGAACATGGACGCTCTATACGAATTCGGATGACGGATCGCGGCTACTGATTGGAACAACTCAAATTGTGGCCAACGATGGACTGCATGGGATGGTTGAAAAAAGTGGGACCGTCGATCTTGCCCCTGGCAAGCATGCTGTGCGTGTCGAATTCTTCGAAAATGGTGGCGGCGCCGGTTTACTCGTCTCGTGGTCTGGGCCAAATACTTCGAAGGCTCTCATTCCTGCGAGCGCACTCAGCAAAGGCGGCACCATCAACCGTGCAGACATCAATAGGGATGGCAGCGTTGGCGGTCCAGATTTGACAGCGCTCTTGTCAGCATGGGGCACGAACGATGCGAATGCAGATATCAATCAGGACGGAACCGTCAATGGTTCCGACATGACAAACTTGCTTTCGACATGGTCGAACTAAACCGTGCGAAAAAAGCGAAGCTGTTTTCTTAGATCTCTTTTTCTTAAATCACTTCGCCAAGACTGTGGCCTTGGCTTCGATCTTGGCAATGAGTTCGTTCCAACTTGCGTCGAACGAATCGCGACCTTCGATCTGAAGTTCCTTGCCACATGCATCCAAGTCAACGCCAGCTTTCTTCACCGCATCGAGCGTGTTCTGCCAAGAAGTATCACCTGGTGCAAGAACATTCTTGATCGCTGCGCCTTTGCTTAGAGCAATGAGCGTTTCCTCTGGCATTGTGTTGACCGTGCGAGGCGAAGCAAGACCTTCGACATACAAAGTCTGTGGGAGCGCTGGATCTTTCGTACTTGTGCTTGCATAAAGCAAGCGTTGAGGCCTCGCACCTTTCGCTTCGAGGGCAAGCCATCGATCAGATGCATAGAGCGCGCAATATGCGTTGTAGCACTGACGGCTCACTGCGATTCCAACAGTATTTTTCAATTCTGCAGGCAACTTTGGCGCGGTCTTGCGATCCCATCGTGAAACGAAAAGACTTGCGACGCTCGACACAGCGCCAAGTGGCAGTCCCGCAGCAGCACGTCTTTCAAGACCACGCAAATATGCATCTGACGCAGCATCGAAGTGCGCCTTGGAAAAAAGCAGCGTGACATTGACCGAGATTCCGTCTGCGATCAAATCTTCAATCGCAGGAATTCCTTCTGGAGTTCCTGGAACTTTGATGAACAAGTTTGGACGCTTCGCCCGCGCATGCAGGTCGCGAGCTTGTGCAACCGTTGCCTTGGTGTCGTTGGCCAAGAGTGGAGAAACTTCGAGCGAAACCCATCCATCGATTCCGCCAGTGCGGTCGTAAATAGGTTTGAAGAGATCACATGCTCGGATGAGATCTGAAATTGCGCATTCGAAGAAAATCTGCTCAGACTTCATTCCCTTGGACATCAATGGACGAATCTGCGCGTCATAATCGCTGCTGCCAACAATTGCCTTCTCAAAAATCGATGGGTTGGATGTCAGGCCAACCACGGAAAGATCTTTGATCCAAGTTGCCAACTGACCAGAGTCGAGTAATTTTCGAGTGATGTTGTCGAGCCAGATGGATTGGCCGGTCATGGCAAGTAAAGCAGTTGAGCGCATTTGCAGAATCTCCTTAGTGTTGATGTACTGATTAAATCGAAGGTGTAAGCATAACGAAAATTGACTTGGGAATACTAAGGATTCATCAAGAGTCAATTGCGCTACATTTTTTCCAAAGAGCACTGCTATATTCCTGCGATGACAACTGCACAATCCGCCCCTGCCCACGCCGTACGTACTCCTCTGAACAGCCTTCCACAATGGAAAGCTTTGCAGGCTCATTGTTCTCAGCAAGCGAATGCGCATTTGCGTGACATGTTCAAGAGCGATACCGCACGTGCAAAATCTCTAAGCATCGAAGGTCCTGGAAACATGTTCATGGATTATTCCAAGCAGCGTGTCACTACGCAGACTATGGAACTACTGCTCAGCCTCGCAGATGCGAGTGGACTGCGCACGCACATTGATGCGATGTTTCGTGGAGACAAGATCAATGTGACTGAAGATCGTGCGGTGCTGCATGTTGCACTTCGCGCACCGCGAACAAGTCGCATCATGGTCGACGGTGTTGATGTTGTTCCTGCCGTCCACGAAGTTCTCGATCGAATGGGTGCCTTCGCCGATTCCATTCGCAGCGGTGCATGGAAGGGTCATACTGGAAAGCGCATTCGAAATGTCATCAATATCGGCATCGGTGGCAGTGACTTGGGACCTGCAATGGCGTATGACGCTCTGTGCGCTTACACCGCACGTGACATTTCATTCCGCTTTGTGTCGAATGTTGACGCAACAGATTTTGCAGAGAAGACGCGTGACTGCGATCCTGCTGAGACTCTCTTCATTGTCTGCTCGAAAACCTTTACCACGCTCGAGACAATGACCAATGCGAACACGGCACGTGACTGGGCGCTGAAGGCACTCGGTGGCGATGTTGCCGCGGTTGCCAAGCATTTCGTCGCGGTTTCCACCAATGCAGAAAAGGTGAAAGCCTTTGGAATCGATACTGCAAATATGTTTGGTTTCTGGGATTGGGTCGGCGGGCGATACTCGATGGATTCTGCAATCGGACTCTCGACGATGGTTGCAGTTGGACCTGCAGCTTTCAAAGAAATGCTTGGTGGTTTCCACGAAATGGATGAACATTTCCGAACGACTCCATTTGCAAATAATCTTCCAGTGCTTATGGCGCTTGTTGGAATTTGGAATACGAATTTTCTGGGAGCGCAGACTCTTGCGGTTCTTCCATACGATCAATACCTCGATCGATTCAGTTCGTATCTGCAACAACTTGAGATGGAATCCAACGGCAAGCATGTCACGCTTGATGGGACTCGCGTGCAGTGGTCCACCTGCCCCGCTGTTTGGGGTCAGCCTGGAACAAATGGGCAGCATGCGTTTTATCAAATGATCCATCAAGGAACGCCACTTGTTCCATGCGACTTTATTGCTTTCTGCGAACCGCTCAATCCAATCGGCAACCATCAAGATTTGTTGATTGCCAACGTGCTTGCGCAAGCGGAAGCCTTGGCATTCGGCAAGACTTTGAGTGAAGTCGAAGCGGAAGGTTCTGCTCCATGGCTTGCTCAACATCGGGAGTTTGATGGCAATCGACCTTCAACAACAATCTTGTGCCCCAAACTAACACCTTCAACTTTGGGCAGGCTCATTGCTTTGTACGAGCACAAGGTTTTCGTGCAAGGAACGATTTGGGGAATCAACTCCTTCGATCAATGGGGCGTTGAACTCGGAAAAGTTTTGGCACAGCGAATCATTCCAGAACTTTCTGGCGCTGCACCAAAGCCTGCGCATGACTCGAGCACTCAGCAGTTGATTGGCCGATATCGTGCGGGTCGCGGTCGATAGTCGCGGTCGATAGTCGCGGTCGATAGTCGCGGTCAAAAGTCGCATGCGAAAGCTGCCCCGTCACAGGAGGTTGACTTGTTTACGTTGTCGGCATTGACCGCGAGAGCTGTTGAACGGATTCGATCACAGAATTTGCTGCGGAGATAATTTCTGTATTTGTTGTATTGCGCGAAATCGAAAACCGTACAGCTCCATGCGCAATTTCTGGTGCGATTCCCATCGCCAACAAAACTGGTGATGGATCCAGCGATCCAGATGAGCACGCCGCACCTGCGGATGCGGCAACCCCATGCTTTGCAAGATTCACGAGTACAGCTTCGGCTTCCAGATTTGTAAATGCAATGTTGCTCGTATTCCATACACGAAGATTCTGACCCGCCAGAATGATTGCATTTGGCAATCCCGCGCAGACCAACGCTTCGAATTGGTTGCGCAGTGCCTCGAAATGCGTCCATGGATTCGACGACTGATTCAGCCATCTCAGCGCCAATTCTGCGGCAACTCCCATCCCGATAATTCCCGAAACATTTTCAGTACCTCCGCGGCGATCACGTTCCTGTGGACCTCCGATAATTGCAGATCGCAGCATGGTGCCGCGACGGCAGTACAACGCGCCAACTCCCTTTGGCCCTTGAAATTTGTGAGCAGATAATGTGAGCAAATCAACTTCGATCGAGGATAAGTCGGTTGGCATTCTTCCGACCCACTGCGTTGCATCTGTATGAAAACGAACTCCATACTGACGGCACATTGATCCCAATTGCGCAATCGGTTGCAAAACGCCAGTCTCGTTGTTGACCCACATCACGGAAACAATTGCAATTTCGTTCGCACGTTTCTGAAGTAAATGCTCGAGAGTCTTTGGATCTATCACTCCATCGCGACCACCTTCAAGCCACACAACTTCTGCTCCTTCATTGACAAAACGATTTGACAATTCTTGCGCGCATTCTCGAACCGCACTGTGTTCGAAGCGAGTTGTCACAATAACCTTACGTTTGCTTTGATCTGCAGCGAGAAATCCGCCCAGCGATCCAGCCAACGCAAGATTGCACGATTCGGTTCCGCCCGAAGTCAAAATGATCTCGCGTGGCGAACACCCGACGAGTTGAGCGATTTGTTCGCGTGCAAGTTCGACGGCTTCTCTTGCACGCGCTCCGCCGGTATAGAGACTCGACGGATTCCACCAATTTTCACGCAATGATTTTTCAATCGCCCCGACGACCTCTTCTGCAGGTCGAGTAGTCGCATTATTGTCCAGATAGATCACAGTCTCACCTGCAATCGGGCTTCACCGGCTCGCCAGTCTCGCCGTTTTCGGTCATCGGATCCAACTGACCCATGTGAGCAGTGATTGAGATTTGATTTCTGCATCAAAATCTTCTCGGTCGAAAGCAAGCGAATGCGGGCGAGAGGAATCGAACCTCCACGGGTTTTACCCCACAAGAACCTGAATCTTGCGCGTCTGCCAATTCCGCCACGCCCGCGACGGTTGAACATTGTAGCACTCTCTGAATTTAATGAATTTTGCAGAATACTGTTTAAATATTTTGAATTATAAAAATAGTCGGCCGACGCCCTGGCCCGTTATTGAATTTGTGTTCAACATGCGTCGACCGACTTCATTTTCAATCAACTATAAACCTGACTAAACAAGTACAAAGTTGCGAGATCTTGCCTCGGAGGCAAGCACGTGTCCATGATGAACAACGCGAAGCCTCCGAAGCAAAATCTTCGATTTACTAGCGAATCACTCCCCGCCGCGTGGCGTTCGAGGTGTGATCGCCGCATCTGGATTGAGTGCACGCTTGGCAATGATCCCACTGCGAATCTCCGCCGCGAGATCGGGATTTTCGCGAATGAACTGCTTCGATGCTTCGCGACCTTGTCCCAAACGAACATCGCCATAGCTGAACCAAGATCCGGCCTTGTCGACAACTCCATGATTCACAGCGAGATCGATGAGATCGCCCGAGACGCTGATTCCTTCGTTGAACATAATGTCAAATTCTGCTTCACGGAATGGCGGTGCAATCTTGTTCTTGACCACCTTTGCGCGCACGCGATTTCCAACATTGTTCTCACCATCTTTGATCGCGCCAATGCGGCGAATGTCGATGCGAATGGTCGAATAGAACTTGAGCGCGCGTCCACCTGTCGTTGTTTCGGGACTGCCAAACATCACGCCAATCTTCTCGCGCAACTGATTGATAAAGATCACGATCACTTCGCTTTTGGCGATAGCACCCGTCAACTTTCGCATCGCCTGACTCATCAAACGAGCCTGCAATCCAACGTGACTATCGCCCATTTCTCCTTCGATTTCCGCACGTGGAATCAGCGCAGCAACCGAATCAATGACGATCACATCAACGGCATTGGATCGCACAAGAAGTTCGCAGATTTCCAAAGCTTGTTCTCCAGTGTCGGGTTGTGAAATGAGCATCTCCTCTAAATCAACTCCCAATCGCTTTGCCCACGATGGATCGAGAGCGTGCTCGGCGTCAATGAATGCAGCGTTGCCACCATTCTTTTGCGCGTTGGCGATCACCGTCAGCGCGAGTGTGGTCTTTCCCGAAGATTCTGGGCCAAAGATTTCGACGATACGACCCTTCGGAAGTCCGCGACCTCCCAAAGCGAGATCGAGACTCAATGTCCCAGTGCTGATGCCCTGGATGTCCGGAAGATTGTCGCCGACGAATCGCATAATCGATCCCTTGCCGAATGCCTTCTCGATCTGTCCCACTGCGGCTTCGAGTGCGCGCGTACGACCAGCAGATTCTGCTGCCGTTGCTTTCGCAGCAGCTGCCGCTGCGGCTGTTTGCTTTGTACTCGCAGCCGGTCCAGTTGCAGTTGTGCTCTTTGTTTCCAGGTTCTTGGTTTCCATAGGTGTATTTATATCTAAGCTCCTCCCTTCTGACTTGTCTGATTTTCCATCTGCAGGCTTTGCAGCGGCCGTGGCCGTGCCTGAAGTGGCTGCAGCTGAAGTGGCTGCAGCTGAAGTGGCGGCTGCAGCCGGCGTAGTTGTCACGGTCCTTGCCTGAGTCGTCGCCGATGCGGCGAGCGAAACAGTCGCTGGGTTAGAGGTGCTGACGGGGGACTTTGTTGCGATGCTTCCGTTTGAAATCATTTTGGATTCCTTTCCGCCTCTTTCACTTATCCACGCTGGATAAGCACTGATTGAGGCATCCTTGCTTCGTTTGGTGTTTGTACGGTATAGATAGTATCGGTTGCTGTCAAGGTTTGTTCGTATTTTTTTAGGGTTGATTTATGCGATACCGTTCAACCAACACAATAACCACCCGCAGCCAAGCAAATCAAATCACTCCCGTTTTTCTTGCCATAACAGTCCGATAATAACTAAAAATACTACCCAATTCCCCCTGTACGCTTTCACCTTCGTAAAAATATTCATCTCGGCGAATCACCCAGTCCAAAATCGAAAGCCAGAACACTATGAATGACGCGAACGAACTCCCGCGCACCTGCGACCGATGCAAATCTTCCGAATTATTTACGACTCAAGCCAGCAGCGGAGGTGGCTATGCGCCAAATTACTTGCCGCAACTTGGCACGAAATGGTTTGCCGGGGCAAACTTCGATGTCGTCGTTTGCGCTAAGTGTGGACTGACACAATTCTTCACCCCTGCAGAAAATCGCGAAAAACTTTCCACGAGCAGCAAGTGGCGAAAACTTTGAATTCATAATTTGGATTCATAATTCGAATCAATAATTTGGCGTTGGCGCTTTGAACTGAGACATATCAACTGAGCGAAACCAATCAATCGTTCGCTTCAATCCAACTTCCAGCGGAACCTTCGGCTCCCACTTCAGCACGCTTCGCGCAAGAGAAATATCTGGGCAACGCTGCTTGGGATCATCCTGCGGAAGAGGACGTGCAACTTCAATCTTCGCAGACCCTCCCACCAACCGCACAACATGTTCTGCCAATTGGCGAATTGTAAATTCCACGGGGTTGCCAATATTCACTGGCCCTGTGAAATCATCTGAAGTATTCATGGTGCTCAGGAGTCCGTCAATCAAATCGTCGACATAACAGAACGATCGACTCTGCTTGCCATCACCATAAATTGTCAATGGCTCTCCCGTGACTGCTTGCCGAATGAAATTACTAACAACGCGCCCATCGAATGGGTGCATTCTCGGCCCGTATGTATTAAAAATCCGTACCACTTTGATGCGCATTTTGTGCACGCGGCGATAGTCAAACATCAGCGTTTCAGCGGCGCGCTTGCCTTCGTCATAGCACGATCGCGGTCCGATCGGATTCACATTCCCGCGATAACTCTCGACCTGCGGGTGCACATCAGGATCGCCATAGACCTCGCTTGTCGACGCTTGCAGCACGCGTGCATTCACTCGCCTGCCCAATCCAAGCGCATGCATCGAACCAAGCACGCTTGTCTTCATCGTCTTGATCGGGTTGTATTGATAGTGACCAGGCGCTGCGGGGCATGCAAGGTTGTAAATCTCATCAACCTCAAACTTGAATGGTTCGGTGACATCATGAAGAACGAATTGAAAGTTCGGCTTCTGCAACAAGTGCTCAATGTTCAATTTCTGACTCGTAAAAAGGTTGTCCAAACAAACAACTTCATTCCCCTGCGCGACCAATCTCTCGCACAAATGCGAACCAAGAAAGCCTGCGCCACCAGTGACAAGAATTCGTTTGCTCATTGGCACACAAGTCTAGCAAATGCGATACTGCCCCCACATGTCTCCCCGATCAAAAACGCGTTTGGTTTTCGCCGCCATGACTGGAACAAGTATCGACGGCATCGATACTGCTGCAGTTCGAATCTCTGGCCGAGGATTGATAGCGCGTGCGACACTTCTGGGACAAGCCAGCGCACAGTTGGGCGATTTAACCGCGCGACTTCGCGCCGCTCAAAGACAAGAACCACTGACCGCTGGTGCATTCACTGCACTTGCAAGAGATTTAGCACTTGCGCATTTGCCGCCGCTTCGCGAACTTGCGAATGTCCATGGCAAGCCAGATCTGATCGTGCTACACGGCCAAACGCTCTTTCATAAGCCCCCGCTTTCGTTGCAATTGATTGACGCATCAATTGTCGCACAAGATTTTGGTTGCCAGATTGTCAGCAATCTTCGCGCTGCGGATCTTGCTGCGGGCGGACAAGGTGCGCCGATCACACCACTCTCGGACTGGATGATGTTTCGCTCGAAAGCGTCATGCAGAGCTGTCGTCAATCTTGGCGGGTTTTCCAACGCAACCATTCTTCCTGCAGAACCACGAGCGACTGGCAATTTGGTTTTCAATTCAGCCGACAAACGCGCCTTCTGGATTGATGACATTCGCGGATTCGATCTCTGCTTGTGCAATCAATTGCTTGATCACATTTCACGAACGATGGCGAACATTCCATTTGATATGGATGGGCGACTCGCACTTTCTGGTCGTGTAAATCCTTCGGCTCTCGAACCTGTACACACTCTTCTCGATCAACAACGCAGATCAGGACGATCACTTGGAACAACAGACGAAATCGTGGCGCAAGCTTCAGCGCATCTTTCTGGTTTATCGCCTTCCGATGCGCTTGCAACCGCAGCGCAAGCAATCGCGCAAACTGTCTCTCAGGCGATTGCTGAAACGATCCCCGCAAATCAACGCACTTCCCGCGTATTTGTGCTTTTCGCTGGAGGCGGAGTGCGAAATGTAGGGTTGATGAGCGCGATGCGCCGTGCTATAAAATCCAGTAGTTCTTGGAAGGGTTCGGTTCGAACAACCGACGAATATGGCGTGCCAAGCGATGCTCGAGAAACCACTGCCATGGCTCTTTTGGGGATCCTCGCAGCAGACGGAGTGTCCATCACACTGCCTGCGGTGACCGGGAGACAGGCGATCCGAGCGATTGATGGCGCTTTCTTGCTTGTCCCGTAAAATCAATTCATCCAATCTTCACACAAATTCGGTGCGTTGAAGTGTCGCAAACCTCATAATGCCTCTTCAACCACGGAAGGATCGAATTGATGATCAACACAAATAGAACTGCGCTTGTTGTAGAGGATGAACCGGAAATTGCTGATCTTGTGAAGTTTCATCTCGAGCGTGAAGGCGTTGATGTGACGATCACTCGATCCGGGCGACGCGCGCTCGAACTTGCACGCAAATCGATTCCTGATTTGCTCGTACTTGATTTGATGTTGCCAGATCTTGACGGACTTGAAGTCTGTCGAAGACTGAAAGAAAACGACGAGACGAAAAAAATTCCTGTCGTCATGCTGACTGCGCGTGGAAGTGAAGCAGACATTGTCGCGGGAATTGAAATGGGTGCTGACGATTATGTCACCAAGCCATTCAGTCCACGCGTTTTAATGGCGCGCCTGCAAAATGCAATGCGCAAGCACGGCATACCTGGAGTCGAACAACATGATGGCGTCTTGGTGCGTTGCGGCGGAAAGTTGACTATTGACAAAGAACGACATGTTGTGATTTGCAACGGAGAAACAATCTCGCTGACAATCACAGAATTTGAAATGCTCTTTATGCTCGCAAAGCGACCAGGATTTGTTCGCACGCGCGATCAAATTATCTCGACCGTGCATGGTCCACTGACCGTTCTGTCGCAGAGAACAATCGATGTCCACATCACTGCAATCCGCAGAAAGATGCAAGATTTGGGTGATTCCATCGAGACTGTACGCGGCGTGGGCTATCGATTCTCTGATGGCGAAAAGGTTTAGCCGCTTCCGACATTCCTCGCCAACGGATACCTTGGGACATACCAATGGTTGCGCCGAAATCGATCTTCTTGCCTCGGCTGCTTCGTCTTTGCGCATTGTTCATTTTTCTCGTATCAGCAATTCTTGCACTCGGCGGGATCTCTGTCATCGCAAGCGTCATTTCCATGCTCACGATGGGTGTGATTTTGGCTCACGTAACGCAAACGATCAATCGCCACCGCGTGGATCAGATGTATGCACTGCTCGCTCGGATTGGTGATGGCGAACTTGGTGCCACGCTTGAAGATTCGGATGACGAATTGGTGTTGAGAATGCAGCGCGGAATCGCTCGCGCGCAGCGTGGTTATGCCGAAGCGCTTGCACGGGCGGAGATCGAACGCGACGAACTTCAAACTCTCCTTGGTGCAATTCAGACTGGCCTCATTTCGCTTGACGCTCAAATGCGCTTTCGAAGCGCGAACGAAGTTGCAGAGAAAATGCTGGGATTGGATTCCCGCGAATACCGCGGACGACTTCTGGCGGAGGTGATCCGCCAACCAGAATTGCTGCGATTTGCGGAAGAGTCTCTCAATGGCAGCGTCGCTGCAACGCGTGAAATCAAACTCTCAGGCGGTTCTGTTGAATCAATCTTTGTGGCAGCAGATCCACTGAAAAACTCCTCAGGAGGGAACGACGGCGTCTTGTTAGCACTTGATGACGTCACCAAAATTCGGCGCTTAGAAAATGTGCGAACAGACTTTGCCGCAAATGTCTCGCATGAACTGCGCACACCAATCACCAATATCAAGGGATATCTGGAGACTCTGATGCAAGTCGGATCGGAAGATCCCGAACAAGTCGCTCACTTTCTTGGCGTGATGCATCGAAACACGATCCGTCTTTCCACGCTTGTTGAGGACATTCTGCTTCTTGCGTTTTTGGATCAACCCAAAGCAATATCGCAATTGGAATTTGTCAGCATTGATGCACTCAGCGTGGTGCGTGATGCCACCGAACAAGTCGAAATTGTCTGCGCAGCAAAACAGATGGTGCTTGAAATCAAAATCAATCCAAATCTGTGCTTTGTTGTCAACGCGGGATTGATCTCCCAAGCACTTCTGAATCTTGTCTCAAATGCGCTCAAATATTCTCCGCCAAAAACACGAGTCACT
>CAJCCX010000081.1 GCA_903961015.1 uncultured bacterium | reverse complement strand
CCTGTGTCATACTCTGATTCAAACACGGCTCTTCTATTTGAAAGCAAGGAACAACTCTATGAACCGCTTCCCGAACAGTTTCGCTATTGTCGCACTCGCGCTCGGCGCACTCGCCGCACACGGACGAGCGGCCACCATCACCGTGTGTCCCGATGGATCGTGCAACTTCACGGATCCCGTCGCCGCAATCGCATCGGCAGCACCGAACGACATCATTGAGATCCACGCAGGAACCTACATGCTCGGGAGCACCATCAGTATCATGGGTGCTGGTCTCACGGGTAAGCCGTTGCTGATCCGCGGCGCCGTCGACGCATCAGGGAAGCCGACGACCGTGTTAAACGCTGGCGGGACGAAGCAGGTTTTCAGCTTAATCGCCCTTGCTGCCACCACTTCGTTCGAGAACTTGGTCATCACCAACGGGCGGGGGGATAACGGCGGCGCGGTTTTCACCTACGGCGCCAATGTGATCTTCCGCAACTGCGCATTCCGCAGCAATCGCGCGAACGCCGTCGGAGGCGCGATCTTCCTCAATGATTCAAATCCATTGCTCATCGACTGCGAGTTCACCGACAATCTGGCTTTGAACACACAGGGAGCACCACAAGCCGCTGGCGGTGCCATCTACGTTGGCAACAATACGCTGACCCTCACCCGCTGCTCGTTCACCGCAAATGCAAGCAACTACAGCGGCGGTGCCCTCTTCCTGAGTGGAGGCAGCAACGGGGGTCGAGTGAACCTCCAGTCGACGCGCATCTGCGGTAATTCTTCACCGAATGGACCGCAAATCGGCATGAACGCTGGCGGCGTCGTCACGGACCTCGGCGGCGTGTGCATCTCGAACAACTGCAGCGACTGCCCTGTATGCCTTGGTGATTTCAACAACGACGGTCTGCGCAATGGTGCTGATCTCACGTTCATGCTGTCTGCTTGGGGAACCGCTGGCGGTGACTTGAATGGCGACGGATTGACCAACGGTGTTGATCTCGCCACCATGCTCAGCGGTTGGGGCGCCTGCGGTTGAGTGAGCCCGGATTCTGCGCTTCCAAATGCACGGACCGCCGGCAGGGGAAATGATCGATCGCGATCCACCGCGCTGGCACGTGTGACGAACGCGGTTTGAAAATTTGACAATATTTTAAATTGGTCATCTGTTGCGTGCGAATATCTCGCAATGTCACGCCCGCCCGACCCAGCGTCGGTACCACCTTACGGGCAGAACGACGTGCTGCAGCCTTACGATTTGCCCGTAACAGGGGGTGGGGCGCGCAAAACCTTAGAAGTGCATCAGCGAGTTGGACAATGAATTGAATTTGCAACTTGAACGAGCGCGTTTACGGAACCTCGGGCATCCACGAGGCTGGGTCCTTACCCATTTTTTCGCCTAAATCAGCGAGGTTTTCCATTGTTTCCTTAATGAATATTCCTTCTTGTGGCGGGCGCCACGAATCAGGAATGGCGACAAGATGAACCTCGCATTTACCTTCGCCGCGCAACGTGGTTAACTCCGCGTGCGCAACTAAATGGCGCAAGCCAACGACTGTCGCTGCGCGAATTCCTACTTCAACGCTGCGACCAATAATGGCCGGCCACGTTGGTTGAACAGTTTGCGGCACTGCGTTGAATTGATTATTCAGAATGACCCAGTACCGCGTGGTGGGAATTGGTAAATCAGGATGCAAGCGCTTCCACGTCACACCAAAAGAATTTTCGCGCTTCATGCGCGCGCCGTACATGACATTGCCTACCACGCCGCCGTCGCAATACATGCTGCCATTAATTTCGCGTGGTGGAAACGCTCCAGGAATTCCGCTTGAAGCAAGAAGCATTCGATTCAGCGTTTCGTAGTCACCGCTTTTGTTGGCGCGAATGGCCTCTTCTGAAACAGCAAACGCGCGCGGTTGCCCCATATCTAAATCTGTTGTGTTGACGGCCAACACGCGGCCAGCTTGCGCCTCTTTGGCCATGGCCGCGACCATTTGTGGAGTGATCGCGTCGCGCAATTCGCGCTCTAAACCAGGCACTTCCGCGAATGATTCATTGGCTGGAAGAAAGTACAACAAGCCGCGGGTCTTCACCATGTCTGGCTGTGGATTTCTATAAAAGCTGACAACCTGATCAATGCTTTCGGCCGTGCCCACAAAGATAAACGGTGCAATCAACGCGCCGGTGCTGACGCCACTGACAACATCAAACTTTGGCATAGACATCGGGCCAGGGGCAAGCGTGTTCCAGCCCTTCAGATATCCCGCGCCAAACGCGCCCCAGTCACCACCGCCAGAAACCACCAGCACATCAACTGTGACTGGAATTTTAGTTTTGCCATCGGCGAAATCTTTTTGCTTGGCCGCGACATGCTCCACCAAATCAACAATAAGTTGCTTGGTGACCATTTCCACTTTGGCCAAGTCCGCATCTCTGCGCGCCGTCAGAGCTTCGTTTGTCTCAATGGGTCGTTGACGCGCGCATGCGCCACACACGACAGTCGTTCCAATCAAAACCATAGATAATTGCAAAGATATTGAGCCACGGAGTTTCTTTAAAGATTTCATTGAAAACAAAGATAATGAAGATTATTGAAATCGTCAAAAATTAACGTGGCAATGTCGCCGTCGCAACGGAGTTTGCTTGGTGGACTTAACGCGCCGTTGAATACACGCGCAAAACAGAAGGGGTCCTCGGCCAGCTATCCGACCGAGGACCCATTGGGAAGCCAAATGTAAATGGGGAAGCCAAATGTAAATGGGGAAGCCAAATGTAAATGAATCAATCAAACAGAATTACGAATTAGTTGCAAGGGCCCCAACCACCGAGAAGGTCGGCCAAGTCACGAGCATTCACAAAGCCATCGCGACTGATGTCGCCAGGACCGACTTGATTCCAATCGTTCAGAAGTCTGACAAGATCGTCGCCATCAATCTGAGCATTGAGAGGCTGAGCAACATCTAGCCCGCACGATCCCACTGCGGCAGGCGCATAGAACGCGTAGATCTGACCGCCTTCTACAAGTTCTCCTGGCTGTGCGTAATGAGCCTGCATGTTTGCGATGAACCAGCCGAGTCCGAGCGTGTCGCGAGCATCGATGACGCCCGAGTTCTCTTCGTCCTGATTGAACGGAGCAACTGCTGCGACACCGTTGATGTCACCGAATCTTGCACGATCAGACTCAAGAATGATCTCGAGCGTGTCAGTCGCAACTGTGTAAAGCAGTGTCTTAGCGTTGTGCGTGCTGTTTCCTGAATCTTCTTGAATAATCACGCGCGTTCCACCCTGAATGTCGTTGAAGACACACAGGTTGTCGCCCATGTTCATGATGTCGGTGCCATCGAGCAAGGCATCGATTGTTCCACCAGCGAGTGGGTTGTTCAGATCGGTGAAGTGCAAACGGAAGAGGCGACTACTCGCACTTTGCGTTCCACCATCTTCGATATTGTCGATGCGATCCGTTGTCACGAAATAAAAGTCCGCTGGATTCGAAGGATCAAACGCACCGTCCTCTGGACGAAGGAACGTCGTGCCCGCAGCAGTACCGCCCGCAGCGAAAGTAAACGTCGCCGAATAGCGCGGAGCTCCTGATGTTGCAAAGCAGAGCGCACGATTTTCCGTGGAGAAGTTCACGCCATCGACTTGCACTTGCACGCCGTATCCAACTCCATTCAGCAGTCCTGCCTTTTCAGCGACATTGCCTTTGGCGAGTTTTGTTCCCAAGTACATGAAAACGCGATTCGCGCCTCCATCGGAAGTGCCCATGACGAGAGTCGTATCGCTCGCGTATGGACGCGCGCAACCCGTTTCCCAACCACCTAGAAGCGGATTGAACGCAGGAAGTTCGTATCCCTTTCGTTCGACAGCTCCGATGGCGACCATTCGACCGTTCGAACCGCTCTCTTCACCAGTGATAAAGATGCGCTCTGTTGTTCCGAGTCCTGTCGCTGCGTTGTAAAACGCAGATTGCAGCGCGAGATCGGCCGAGCAGAAACGGCTGAAATTCGTGAGGGATCCACCACCGACGGTGGAAGTCGCGATCGATGTCATGAGGTCTTGACCATTTGTGACTCGAAGGAAGTCTGCGCCTGGAGTGGTTTTCACGATCCATCGACTGACGTAAGAACCGCCAACTGTTCCAGCGGGTTGATGAGCATGATTGATGCCGTTGGCAGTTGCAGTGTGCTCGTGGTTGACGAAGAGTGTCATCGTTCCATCGCCGTTGTCATATGCACCCATACCGTCTGGAATTCCAGCCATGCGGTATGAAGTGACGCCATCGGCTCCGAAGTTGACCGAGTCTCCGACAGTCAGAAATGAAACAACATTGAGAACGGCACCGCCTGCAACTGGACGAACATATGGAGTTGCGGATGATGTCGGAGATTGAGTGACTTGCGCAACGGCAGTTGACGCAAGCAAGAATGTGCTGGTGCCCAGCATAAACTTTGAAAGTATTGAGGATTGAAGCATTGGAGAGAGCCTTTCTTAGAAGTAGAGATTGAGATTCAAATTCGCGCCGATCGAACGATGATCGAACGCAATCGAGTTTGTGCAACTCGTCGCATGTGTCCGTTCCAAACTTGGACAGGCGAAAATTAGAATTTGATTATTTGTGAAACGTATTGGCGACGTGAAGCGATTGTGAATTCGATTTTTTGCGATCTGCGTATGACCGAGTCGAATGTGCAGATTGCGTTTCGGTAACGCGTGCAACGCGTGATGTGTGGTGAAGAAAAAATAAAATGACACAAGGCATGCACGTGCTTCTATGCAGCCCTTCTTATTAGTAATTATTTATTCTCTTCTTCTCTCTTTATTTTTCAAGAGTGACTAAAGCCATACAATGTATTTTTGAAATGCATTGAATCTGTTTTGATTTCGATTTTTAAATAACGCCCATCGCCACTTGTGAAAAAGAGAAAGACATGAAGCTGGAAATTATTACGCATGCCCCGCGCATGACTATCACGCTTGCCGGTCGATTGAACGCCGATGCTGCGCCGAATCTTGAGGCGGTGCTCGACCAGCAACTTCAAGAGATCACCGAGTTGGTCTTTGATGTGGACGGTCTTGAATATGTTTCGTCAGTTGGGCTGCGCGTTTTCCTGCTTGCACAACAGAAGATGAAGGCGGCTCACGGAACCCTGTTGTTGAAGAACGTGGGTCAGCCGATCGCAGAGATTCTGGAGGTGACTGGCCTCGAGCGCATCTTGCATTTCGAGCGCAAGCACAGGCAGTTGTCGATGGAGGGACTGAAGATGATCGCCAAGGGTGCAAACGGCGAGTGCTATAAAGTGGATGAAGAAACCGTCGTGAAGTTGTACTTCGACTTCGTCGACAAGGCGTACGCCGAAAGAGAAAAGGCACTTGCGACAAAGGCGTTTGTGGCTGGCGTTCCAACCGCTCTCTCCTTCGACGTGGTGCAGTGCGGCACTCGCACGGGCGTGATGTATGAGATGCTGAAGGCGGACACGCTGGCGCTTTACATGGAGAAAAATCTCGAGCGCCTGAATGATGTGGTGGTGATGTACGTGCGCTTCTGCAAGCAGATTCATGCGATTGCGGGTGACACCAACAATTTCCCAGATGCTGTCACGCTCGCGTGCGGATATGTGGATGCGTGTGAATTCTTCAATGATCGCCAGCGCGCGTTTCTGAAGGAGCGACTGATGCGCACCGAGCGGCCCGGCACGTTGATCCACTGGGACCTGCATCCAGGCAACATCATGATGCAGGGCGACAGCTTGTGCCTGATCGACATGGGCGACATGGCGGTGGGCACGCCATACTTTGATTTTGGGCAAATCAAACAAGTGCTGCACTATTACGCAGGCCTGGGTCTGTGCCACAAGTTCATTGGACTTGGCGACGCCAATGCGATGCGCGTGTGGCAGATGTTTGTCGCTGGTTACTTCGACAATCCAGACCCGGACGCGTTGAAAGCGATCGAGGCGGACATCGATTTTTATCGCGCGATCAAGAACGTGTACCTATATCTGTGCAGTAGCGGCGGCGAAACCATGCGCGCACGACGCAAGGACTTCATTTTCCAAATGCTGCCGAAGGAGTTTGCGGATTTGAAATGAGCGATTTTCAATCAACAAAGTCACGCCCGCGCGGGTCGAGTGTGCGAAGGTAAGCACAGTGTTGCGACGAGCGCCATAAGCATGCCCAATACAAAAACGCTGTGCCCAACTTGCAGCGCGGCGAGTGTGGTGTCATGAAAACCTTGGATGATCACGCCGGGAACCACCTGCAAAATTGCCGCGAAGAAAATCCCAGAAAAGTTCACAATGGAAATCGTCAAGCCAACCATGTGTGGCGCGACCATGCGCGTTGCAATTGAAAACGCCAGAATGCTGGTGCCTAAACCCAGACCAATAAGAAACATGTTGATGCAGTCCACCCACAACGGCCAGTCTGCAACATTTGTCACAATCCATTCAGGGGGAAACATTAAATCAAATATGTAAGACAGGATGCTGATGACAATTCCAACAATCAGCAATTTCTTTGCGCCGAATCGCGCGCTTAGAATTCCGGCAATTGGGGCGCCGATTGCGGTGGCGAGAAAGAAAACGCTATTCAGAATGACGCTTTCGCGCGGCGTCCAACCCCACGCTTCTTGTAATGGAATATTCCAAAATCCGCCGAAGCCCATGACCATGCCACACGTGCCGCCATAAATCAGCGCCGCCAAAATAACTTCACGAATTCGAATCACGCTGATGATTCGTTGCATGAATGTCAGAGTGACTGGAATCGTGTCGTTGGTTTTTATAGTGCGTATCGGTGCAAAAAGTGGACTGCGAATCGACCACGCGCATCCAATCGCTAGAGGCACGCCGATCAACGCGGTCACGAACATCGTCTGACGCCAACCTACATGTTCGCCAAAAATGTCCACGCCGAATTCGCCAAGTGCGCCGCCAACTCCAAGCGCAGATTCACCAAGGCCAATGGCAAGAGCGAAACCCGCTGGTGAAAATGCGCGCTGTGCAATCACACCCAATCCCGCAAATGAGAAAGAGCAAGCGCAACCAAGGCACGCGCGACACATGATGAGTTCAAGCATCGTTGTGGAACGCGAAAAGAAATAAATACTCGCGGCGCTGCACAAAATTCCAAGTGGAAACAGGATGCGTAGACCAAGTCGATCCAAGAGCAGTCCGCCAGGGATTTGGAAAAGTCCATACGAGACGAGAAATGAAGCGGAAACAACGCCCGATTGAAGCAGCGTGAGTCCCAGTTCTTTGGCGATCAGCGGATGCAATGGCGCGTATGAAGTTTGCGCCGTGAGTTGATAGAGCACGAATAGTTCGGCGAATACAAATGCAATCACACCAGTACGCATGGAAATCATTCGTGCTGGTATTGGCAAGACTTGCACT
>CAJCCX010000080.1 GCA_903961015.1 uncultured bacterium | reverse complement strand
GCGCCCAGAGCGATCGAACTCCCATCAATCACTCGACCAACGGACTGCAGATATGGATACGGAGGAAAAATGACGACATCGATGGCGGCACTTCCGTGTCTCAACTCTGTTGCCAAGGCCGATGCAAGAGCCGCCCCCGATTCGAGGTCCGTATTCATCTTCCAATTTCCGCCAACGAATGGACGACGCGTCATGGGGTCGGATGTTACGGTCGAAACAAATTCGTGGCACAATTGCGTAGACTTCTCTTCCAATGCGCGCTGCAGACATTCGAACCGCATACATCGATTTCTTCCGCACCAAAGCGGCGCACACATTTGTGCAAGGAAGTCCCGTCGTGCCATACGACGATCCCACGCTGCTCTTTACGAATGCGGGGATGAATCAATTCAAGGATGTCTTTCTTGGTCGAGGCACTCGGCCATACACGCGTGCAGTCAATTCGCAGAAATGCATTCGTGCTGGTGGAAAGCACAACGATCTTGAAGATGTTGGAAACGACGTCTACCACCATACTTTTTTTGAGATGCTTGGGAATTGGTCCTTTGGCGATTACTTCAAAGAAGAATCTATTGCGTGGGGATGGGAATTGCTCACTGGAACATTTGGATTGAATCCCGATCGAATCTATGCAACATATTTCGGCGGTGATGCAAAGGCAGGGCTGGAACCCGACACGGAAGCGCGTGCGATTTGGCTGCGCTTTCTGCCTGAAAATCATGTGATTCCTGGCTCCATGAAAGATAATTTCTGGGAGATGGGCGAAAGCGGTCCATGCGGTCCATGTTCCGAAATTCATTTCGATCGCATTGGCGGACGCAACGCTGCTTCGCTCGTGAATTCTGGCGATCCAGATGTCTTAGAAATTTGGAATCACGTTTTCATTCAGTTCAATCGAGAAACTGATGGAACACTGAAGCAACTTCCCGCAAGACATGTCGACACCGGCATGGGACTGGAAAGACTGGTGAGTGTGATTCAAGGCAAGCGATCAAATTATGACACGGATCTTTGGTCGCCGATTTTTTCCGCAATCCATGAAGTGACAGGAGCGCGACCGTATGGCGGGGTCTTGAACGATCACATCGATATCGCATACAGAGTGATCGCCGATCATGTTCGCTGTTTGACAGCAGCGGCATGCGATGGGGCTGGCCCTGGAAACGAAGGCCGAAATTATGTTCTGCGCCGCATTCTTCGACGTGCAGCGCGACATGGGCGACAAACTCTTGGAATGGATCGACCATTTGTGTTTGAACTTGTGCCAGCAGTTGTTGAGACTTTGGGGATGGCGTTTCCAGAGATTGTTGCCGGAGCAAAGAAAGCGACAGAGATCATTCGTGCAGAGGAAGAAATCTTCGGCCGCACGCTGGGACGAGGCATCGCTCTCTTTGACGAATCAGCCACTCGCGGCGCTCATGCAAAACCACCACGAATCGCAGCTGAAGATGCGTTTCTCCTTCATGACACATGGGGATTCCCAATCGATCTGACTCAAGTCATGGCGAGCGAACGAGGAATGGACATTGATCTCGAGGGTTACAAAGCTCTGATGGAACGAGCTCGCGAAACAAGTCGAGCAGTTGCGAGCGATGCGCCACAGTTGGAATTGACACCAGATGCGCTGTCAAAACTGGCTGTGTTGCATGTGCATGCAACGAATGACTCTTCTCGTGACATTGGGAGACCGATGCGTGCACATATCGCTGCGATTTGGGATGGAAAAGATTTTCTTCCATCAATTTCAGTTGGACAGACATTTGGAATCGTGCTTGACAAGACCTGTTTTTATGCTGAATCCGGAGGTCAAGAAGCAGACCACGGCGATATTCGCGCTGGGCATATCGATGGTGGCGGCGCACTTGGAGATGGCAATGCACTTGGATCGCATGGATCGCATGGCGTCTTCGAAGTGAGCGATGTCAAGAGGTTTGGCGATTACATCTTGCACATTGGCCAAGTCCATTCTGGAATCATCCGCGCAGGTGATGCGGCAGAAGTTGCGCTGCGCCACAGTCGACGCGAAGCGATCCGAGCAAATCACACCACAACACATCTCTTGAATCTCGCACTGCGTGAAGTAGTCGGAGATGATGTCCAACAACGCGGATCACTCGTTGCTTCGGATCGACTTCGATTTGACTATTCGGGATCGGCGGCTCTTTCCCCCGCCGACGCCATACGTGTCGAAAACATTGTTAATGAAGCAATTTCACGCAAACTTCCAGTGCACATTGCCAACGTGGACCTATCGAAAGCACGTGCAATCAATGGAGTGCGTGCTGTCTTTGGGGAGCGATACCCAGATCCAGTTCGAGTGGTCTGTATCGGATCCACAATCGAAGCGCTGCTCTCAGTTCCAAGTGATCCAATGTGGAAGAAGTTGTCCACAGAGTTTTGCGGAGGTACGCATTTGCAAACGACTGCTCAAGCCGGCTCTTTCGTGCTGCTCTCAGAAGGCGCTTCATCCGCAGGTGTTCGCAGATGTTTTGGATTGACAGGAGACGCCGCACGCGCCGCGAAGGATTCCGCAGTCGAACTCATTCGTCGCATCGATGCTGTTTCATCGCTTGACGGAGATGCGATGTTGGCTGAAGTCGCAGAGATCGCACGATTGGAAACGACGCTTTCCATCGGTATCGTTGCTCGGCGAATTATCCTGCCACGAATTGAAGCGCTGCGTGAACGCGCAAAAGATGTGCGCAAACAACAAGAAGGAGCGACTCGCGATGGGGCCCTTGCACAAGTGAATGAAATCGTGCAGAGACATGCGGTGGGCGATACGACAAAGCCACTCATTGCAATTCTTACAGGAGCAAATCCTGCCGCGCTGATTGCAGCGATCGATTCCGCACGCACTCGTTTGAGCGATACTCCAATCTTGTTCTTGAGTCCCGATGAAGCCAACTCGAAAGTTGCGATTGTTGCGACAAGTCCAAAGTCTGCGATTGCACGGGGAATCAATGCTGGTGAATGGGTCAAGGTCACGGCGCTCGCATGCGGAGGGTCTGGCGGTGGAAAACCAGATATGGCGCAAGCTGGCGGAAAAGATCCATCGAAAATCAATGATGCGGTTGCTGCGGCGGTTGCATTTGCGAATCGTCCTTGAAACAGATCACATCCCGCGGCGCCATCTCGCCATGCCTCCCAAAGAAATGACGGCACAGACGAGCCCAACGAGCGCGATCGATCCGATCGAAGCGAACTGATCCGACATCGACCCTCCACGCCACAACGGTCCTTCGAGCGCTGAGATTGCCCAACGGAATGGACTCACGACGCTGATCGATCGCAAGATTGGTGGCATAAAGACCAGCGGTATCGATCCACCGCCCACAATTGCGAGCACAAGAATCAATGCGCGCGCAGCACCATCTGTTCCACCACCTGTTCGAAAGAGCGCGGCGATCATCATCGCAAGTGCGGTGAACGACATTGCAATCACCAACATCGCCAAGATGAGCATTGGAAGATTGATGGGACGAACTCCAAAGGCGAACCACGCTAAAGCGAGCAGAAGTGCCTGCATGATCATCGACGAGGCGACGCACGCCATACCCTTACTTGCGAGAATAAGATGCATCGACAGCGGCGCTGCACGAAGTCTGGCGAGCGTTCCTTGCGCGCGCTCGCTTGCGAGCGTTGTGACAAATGCCATCACGCATCCTGCCAATCCCCACACGACTCCCTGCGGAAATGTCACGGCATATGTTGAAGGTGGATTCGCTTTATTTTGTGCAAGCATTTCAGATCGAATTCGTACGGGGCGAAATTCGGTCATTTCTCCGCCCTTTGCCACTTGTTTGCCATCATCGACTTTGCGAGCCTCTGCGAGTTCTTCCGCGCCAGAGAAAAGTTTTATGATCGCTGATCGCTCCTCTTTACTGAGAGTTTTATCGTTCTCCAATTGACGATTGATATCCGTTGATTGTCGAGCGAGTCGCTCGGAGTCCGTCACGGCAAGCATGAACTGACGAAAACCAATCTCCATCAACTTTCCTTCGAGCAATCCAAGTTCGGCTGATCTGGAAGGATCGCCCAAGAGATCGAGTGGCATCGAGCCACCAGAAAACAAGGCTTCTGCACGTGCATCAAATCCATCTGGAAGAATAATCGCAGCAGCCGCTTTCCCTTGACGAACGATTTCAATCGCTTGTTGCTTGTCCTGAGCAAGTTGGACATGAAGGGCAGAATCGTCTTGAAGTGCAGTGGTAAAGGATCGTGCAAGCGGCCCATCTTCGGTGACAACCACAACAACATCGAGCGGACCTGGTGTGGACACTCTTCCAAAGACCATTCCAAAAAGTACTGCGATGATCACGGGAAAGAGAATCGTGAAGAAGAGCGCGCCGCGATCACGCGACAGCAAGCGCAAATCTTTTAATGCGATGGCAAACATCCGAGAAATCATTCGCGCAAGCTCCGTCCCGTGAGATTTAAAAGCACTTCTTCCAAGCTTCGTGCGCGTGTGCCTTGCACGCTGCCGTGAGCAGTGACTAATTGTGAAAGCGTTCCGTGAGCACGAATTTTCCCTTGATCCATGACTGCGATGCGATCACAGATTTTTTCTGCTTCTTCCATGTCATGCGTTGTCACCAACACAGCGCATCCCGCTGCTGCGCGCTGCCGAATGATCTCTCGCACATGTGCGCGTGATTGCGGATCAACTCCAGCTGTTGGTTCATCAAGTACAAGCACACTTGGATTATGGATCAGCGCAACTGCAAGATTCAGGCGGCGTTTCATCCCGCCGGAAAAAGTCCCAACACGATCTTTACCACGCGATGCGAGTCCCACTTCTTCTAAACCAGATTGAATTGCATCGCGGTGAACAGAGGCGCCATACAAGCGAGCAAAGAACACGAGCGTCTCGATTGCGGTCAAGCCCTCGTAGAGCGCCAATTCCTGCGGCGCGAGACCAATTTGTCGACGAGCACTTGCTCGCATTGGCTCACCACATCCGACAATTTCGACTTCGCCGGAATCGGGGCGCAACAATCCTGTCGCCATAGCAACGGTTGTAGATTTTCCTGCGCCATTTGGGCCGAGCAATCCGACAACTTCCGCGCGAGCAACGTGCAGCGAAACACCATCAACCGCTTGCAGAGATCCAAATGATCTTCGCAAATCTCGAAGGATCAACATCGCATCGTCGCCAGAGAAATTTGTATAGACCAATGCATAAAGACATCCTAGGGGTTACCCTGCTTTGTGATGAGTGAATCGATCACCAGCATGCTGCAGGAAAATCGGATCTTCGAGCCGAGCGAGCACTTTCGATCTCATATCGACCCGATCTATGTTCCCGATCTGAAGTCATATCACGAGACGTATCAGAGATCGATTGATGATCCAGCGGGTTTCTGGGGAGATATCGCCAAGGATTTTCATTGGTATCGACCTTGGAAAAAAGTTGTCGATTGGAATGTTCCGGATGCGAAGTGGTTTGTCGATGGAACCACCAATATCTGTGCAAACTGCGTCGATAGACAAGTGGAAAACGGACACGGGGATGAGCTTGCGATTCTCTGGGAGGGCGAACCATGCTCACCTGATCCTGAAGTCCGACGATTGACATATCGCGACTTGCTTCGCGAAGTTTCTCAAACGGCCAATGCGCTCAAGTCGATGGGTGTGCGACGAGGAGATGTGGTCACCATCTATATGGGGATGGTTCCAGAGTTGGCGATTGCGATGTTGGCGTGTGCAAGAATCGGCGCTCCGCATTCTGTGATCTTCGGCGGTTTCGCATCGCCTGCGATTGTTGACCGCGTGCAAGATGCGAAGAGCAAGATCATCATCACGTGCGATGGGAGTTGGCGCAGAGGTCAAATTGTTGCGCTCAAGAAAAACGTGGACGATGCGTGCGAGAAACTTCCAGATGTCCAGAATGTCTTGGTTGTGCGCCGCACGAATTCTCCGATCACGATGCAAACCGGTCGCGACCAATGGTGGCATGAATTGGTTTCGAAGCAAACTACTGAATGTCCCTGTGAAGAAATGGACTCTGAAGATTTACTTTTCTTGCTCTATACCAGCGGATCCACTGGCAAACCAAAGGGTATTTGCCATACCACCGGCGGATACATGGTCTATACCGCGCACACTGCGCGAATGACTTTCAATCTTGTCCCGCAGCGTAATCAAGTTTTCTTTTGCACCGCAGACATTGGTTGGATCACCGGTCATTCATACATCGTCTATGGCATGCTTCCCAATCGCGTGCCAACCGTCATGTATGAAGGTGCGCCAAACTTTCCTGCCGAAGATCGCTTCTGGTCAATGGTTGCGCGTCACAAGATTACCCATTTCTATACCGCCCCCACCGCCATTCGCGCGTTTATGAAATGGGGAGACGAACATCCTCGCAAACACGACTTGTCCAGTCTCCTGCTGCTTGGCACAGTTGGCGAGCCAATCAATCCAGAAGCATGGATTTGGTACCACCAAAATATTGGACACTCACGTTGCCCGATCGTCGACACAATGTGGCAGACTGAAACTGGTGGACACATCATCACGCCACTTCCTGGATGCACGCCGACAGTTCCAGGTTCGTGCACACTGCCAGCGTTTGGAATTGATGCAGCAATCGTCAATGAAAATGGCGAGGAATTGCCTGCAAATCAAGGTGGTTTACTGGTCATTCGCCGTCCGTGGCCTGGAATGTTGCGCGGCATTCATGGCGACCGAGCGCGCTTCATCGAAACATATTGGACGAAGGTTCCGGGAATGTATATCGCTGGCGACGGCGCTCGACGCGATGAACGCGGATATTTCTGGATCATGGGACGCATTGATGACGTGATCAATGTCAGTGGGCATCGTCTGGGAACAATGGAAGTTGAAAGTGCGCTTGTCTCGCATCCTGCGATAGTCGAGGCAGCAGTCGTTGGCATCCCACACGAAATAAAGGGAACTGGCATCGCTGCGTTCGTGACTCTCGCACCACATTTCAAAGGACCCGCCGACGATTCTCTTCGAAAGCAATTGATGGAACATGTCACGAAGGAAATCGGGGCGATCGCTCGACCCGACATGATCCGCTTCACCACGCTCCTTCCAAAGACTCGTTCAGGAAAAATTATGCGCAGACTTCTGCGCGACATCGCTGCTGGGAAAGAATCCACGCAGGACACCACGACGCTCGAAGATTTCAACGCACTTGCAAAACTGCGTGAAAACGAGGAATAACCTAAGGTTTATAGCTCTACGGCGGGGTCAAGCGAAAATCAAATGTCTCCGCTTGATCGGCCCATCTACGCATATCACGGAGCGTTTCGATCGCAATTGCTTCGGTTGAACCATCCGCAGTTGCGATGACAGCTTCATCTCCATATCTCGCACTCACATTGCCACATGATGCGGGATCAATCGGGTCATACTTCACCGCCCACTGTGACAGAACAAACCATGGACTTTCGACCCGAAAGTATCCTTGCGTTGACTGCGCCTCCATTGCGCTTGGAGTACGACTGGAAACGAAGACTGTAACGCGCTGTGGATGTCGAAATTGTGCGAGACGCGATACGAAAAATCTTCCCAGCGGATTCGGTTGACCATTTGGCAAAGTCTGCGGCAGAAATCCCATGCGCTCACTGTCACCACCGACCCAAGTGCTATTCAAACCAAACGATGGATACAGACTTGCGAAATAGAGAAATTCGCCATGATCTCCATTCTCAAGTTTCGATAGCACTTCGCCTTGCGCGCCAACATAGAGCGCACGCATGTCACCACCAAAGTATGGCGCGAGTCTCCACGGCCAACGTGCGGAGATCGTTGCACCACCACCATATGTGTTGACTGGAATAACAGCTCCATTTTCTTCGAATGCTGGAAGCCCCGCCAAAAAACCTGGCAACAACTGTCCATTTTGCTCAAGCGAATATGAAATCCACGCCTGTGCAACTTGTCTCGCCGCTCCCATTTCTCGACTTCGAGTTGCAGCGCGCCGGGCCATATTCAAAGCAGGTCCCAACAAACCGATGATCAAAGCGATCAAGCCAATGACGACCAACAGTTCAACGACCGTAAATCCACGCCGCCAGGACCCCTGAACGGTGTTCTTTGTCAATAAATATGAAACTCTTCTTGCCAATCTGTGCCCAAGTTGTATGTTGTGACTGCCTAATATTTTTGAACTTAATGAAGTATTCCAACTCAATACTATTGCACTGTGATCGCCGATGGGAGGTTTCATTCTTGATTGCCTTTCTTGGTGCAATCAGTGGTGCAATCGCTCCGATTCATTGTGCAAATGCCAGCACGGTGAATGGTTCATGGCCCACACCGACAATCGACCGTTGGATGTATCCATTCAATGCTACGCCCGGAACTCGACCCGTCATTTCCACATTTGGATCGATGCCAGGAGCCCCCGAATTCGATAGCCGCGATGGTCAATTTATCATTGCATATGAGACAGCATCACAAGTGACTGCTGGACTTGGCGCAAGTAATTACACCATCACTTCTGCGCGATTGACAATCGAATTCGCAAATGATCTCGTCATCGCGTATGACCCAACACCAGACGGATGGAAAACTTTCTTGGCAGCGAGTGACCCGGAGTATCAAGCTGATACAGATGTTGGACAATCGATTGATCTCTTCGGTTGCGGGTTTCGAAATGGGTTCACTTCTGCGACGTTTTTTGAGAATTCTCCATATACGACTCCCAACAATCCAATGGCATCCGGAGTTCGCAACGCCTATGCGATGAGCTTCAACTCCGTGGGCAATTCGATCGACGTCTCGAACAATCCACGTGAGCGATTCGAGCCGCAAAGATTTGCAACAGGTCAGATCGCCGGTCTCCCCGCAGGCTCGCTGATCGCTTTGCATACACCGATGTACTTCGATCTTGACCTCGCCGATTCCACCGTGCAGGGATACTTGCGATCAGCACTCAACGAAGGAAAACTTTTTCTTGTCGTCAGCAGTCTGACCTTTGTCGAACAACAAGGTGGAAACTTTCCGGCGTTCTACGCAAAGGAAAATGCACTCGTGCAATTTCAGCTGGCTAAAGCGGCCGAGCTTCAGATGACCGTATCGATCGGACCTCCGTGCGCGCCTGCCGATATCAATTGCGACAACTTAGTGAATGGACTTGACCTGACATATGTATTGTCGGGTTGGGGATCACCCGGCCTGGGAGATATCAACCACGATGGAATCACAGATGGAGTTGATCTGACAACCGTCTTAAGCGGATGGTTGCAATAAATTCAAAGGTCGTTTTCCCGCAGAATTTTCAGGGAAATCGATGCACGCAAACTTGTCAGATTCGCTCATCCCATCTGCTCGACTGGCGCAACATTCTCGATCAGTGTGTCAACAAATGAGCTTCGAACTCCGCTAATGCGAGAGCGAATATCTGCCAAAGTCAGATTGACTTGTTGCTCGGTGACTTCCAGAACTTCGGAAATTTCTGCGCAGGTCAAACGATCGATGTAATGCAATTCCAAGATGAGTCGTTCGAAACTAGAAAGGCTTCTTGCGACAAGTGATACTAATGGTGCTGATTTTTCAAACATGTGCCATCTCCTTGCACTCTTGCGCTCTCGGTCGCCCCCAAGGCGATCCGTCGCCACTACACCAATAAGACTATCACGGATTCGCTGCTTGTCCAATCCAACTATCCATTCTTCTTTGATTGCTTTGATCGAGTTACTTTTCTCAAAGGTGTCTGCGAATGCAATTGAAAGGTCTGGGTCGAATTGTGAACCAGCGCAACGAACAATCTCATGCACTGCCTCCCGCGGTGAACGCGCTTTGGAATATGGACGATTCGTGCACATTGCGTCGAAACTGTCGGCGATACTGATGATTCGAGAGACAAGCGGAATGTCGCTTCCGCCCAGCCGAGATGGATACCCGTGACCGTCCCATCTTTCGTGATGAAAGAGAACTCCGCTGCGTGTGAATTCGAGTTCTGGAAACGCGGACAAGAGACGATCTCCCGCTCCTGGATGTCGACGAATGACTGCGAATTCTTCGTTCGTCAATCTCCCTGGCTTGAGAAGGATTTCATCTGGAATTGTTATTTTTCCCAAGTCATGAATCTGCGCAGTTGCACGAATGGACTCGACCTGGCCCGACTCGAGTCCAATCGTCATCGCAATCCCCGCAGCAATCGATCCCACCCGAATGCAATGACCAGCCGATTCTGATTCCTTCGCTTCAATCAAGGTGGTCAAGAACAAAATTGGAGGCTGATCTTGCATTTCAAACATCCATTCGGCCCCCAAATGACCCGACTTCAGTCAACTTTCAAATTTTTCGCCCCCATCTTCGATACACTCCCCCGATTCAATGCGAATTCACCCCTTTTCAGCCATTCGAACCCCTGCCCACCGTGCCTCGGAGGTC
>CAJCCX010000079.1 GCA_903961015.1 uncultured bacterium | reverse complement strand
GTCGTTTCTTCCAACCACCCGACAATTTCTCCGCAGGCTCATCCATACGCGCATCTGGAAATCCCAATTTTCCCAAGATCACGCATCCAAGAACTTCCGCCTCGTGCTGATCTCCATGCACGCTTGCTGCGCGCATCGCCGCAGCAGTCGCAGCTGAACGCGGCGTCGCTTGTGCATCAAATTCATCTCGTTGCGGAACATAAACAATTACTGCGCCGCGCTGCGTTCGAATGATTCCTTCGTCTGCTTCTTCAACACCAGCAAGCATGCGAAGCAGAGTGCTTTTCCCTGCGCCATTTGGCCCAATGAATCCAACGCGGTCACCATCTGCAACGCTGATCGCCACATTTTGAAAAAGCTCTCGCATTCCGTGGGACTTCGAGAGGTTGGAGGCTACGAGCAGCATGTTTCATTCCGTCGAGCGTTACGGCGGGGCGGCGATCATAGGAGCAATGCGGCTTTGGGAAAATTGGGGCTAAAGACGTTCAGCCAGAACTGTCGGGCAGGCGGAATCCGTAAAGTCTTTCAAACAAAGCCCTTGCAGGCCATCCAAATTCGCAAGGAGTTGACTTTTGACCGCCTAAAAAGGCACTTCAAAAAATATTTATGATTATTGCCAAGATAATTTGCATTTGTTTGTTGTCGATATACATTCAATCTGGTGGGAGGATGAGAGCACTGCGAAAAGTGCTTTTATGAAAAGGGACAGTCCGGTTGTCTCTTTTCCATCTAAGGTCCCATGAAAAATACTAAACTCGCTTCGTTCGTAATCGCAACAGTTGTGTGTGCGTCCTTTGTTCAACTTGCACCAGCGGCAGTCGTGGTGTTCACAAATCAAACACTTTGGAATACGTATTCCGCAAGCCAAGGAACTTCCGTGGCATCGGAAACTTTCAATAATTTGAGCGGGGTTTACTCTGGTTCAGTTTCTGGAACCGCAGGCTCGACAGCTTGGACCGCATCGGCTCCACAAGGTCTCTTTGCAATTGCAGGACTCTTGCAATCGAATGCTCCAGAAACTATGACCTTCTCCTTCGCCGCTGGAGTTCAGGGAGTTTCTGCTTTCGTGTTCGCAACTGACACAACTCAGAACAGTGCAGCAAGCATCATGGAAGTCACCTTGTCGGACGGTTCGACATACATCGGATACTCAACCAGTATCAACGACTTCTTAGGCTTTTACTCCAACGGTGCGGCGATCACTGGCTTGACGATTAGCGCAACTTCGGCTCCTGGTGGCCCAGTTGTTGTTTATCCAACAGTTGACACTATGTACTTCGCCACCATTCCTGCTCCAGGAGCCATCGCGCTTCTCGGACTTGCTGGACTTGTTGCTCGACGTCGACGTAACTGATTCATCAATAACCGAGTCCCTCTCGCGAGCAGACTCGATTCACTGGAACTTGAAAAGCCCTCGACGCAAAACGTCGGGGGCTTTCTTTTATGGCTTTGTCTCATAGTTAGTATCCTTGCGATATGAAGACAACCACACTTGCTATCTGCGCCAGCCTTTTCATTTCGTCCATCGCTTTGTCGCAGGCCTCGACGCCTCCGGCTGAACAACCTCAGGGTCGTCCGACGGGTGGAGGACCAGGTGGACAGGGCGGTCCCGAAGGTCAAGGTGGTCCAGGCGGCGGTCAAGGTGCAACGCAATTAGTGCAGCGACTTATGCAGAGCGATAAAGATGGTGACGGGAAATTGAGCGCTGAAGAACTGCCTCCGCAGTTCGTGGAAATCTTCCCAGCTATTGACACGAACAAAGATGGTTTCCTTGATCAGACCGAAATTTTGGTTCTTGCAAAATCACAGGGCGAAGGTCGCGGTGGCCCTCGTGGTGGTCGCGGTGGTGCAGGTGGAGCTCCACAGAATTTTGAGGGAGCGATGAAGCAAGTGAATCGTGGCTTCAAGGGACTGAAGGGTTCGCAATTCGATGCCACGACGAAAGCAAAAGATTTGGAGCAAGTTCAGAATATTCAGGCAGGTCTTGTTGCTGCAAAGGGCATGGCTTCTTCTGTTCGTATGGCACCGCAAGCAAAAGCAAAGTACGGCGACGATAATGGGAAATATGTGATGGATATGCGCACGCAGTTGCTCGCAGCATTGACAATCTCTGTGGCGCTCGAAAGCGCTGTGCTCGCAGGAGACTCCGCCGCTGCGAAAGCAGCAGTCGCGAAACTTGAGGTTTCCGAAGACAAGGGTCACGAAGAATTTCAGCCTGACGAAGACGAACAGCCAGCTGCAAAGCCCGCATCACCGGCTGGCGCAAAATAGCGTTTGCGGCTTTTCTACTAGATCGCCACGTTCTTTGGTGCGATCAGAACGCCTGTGATTCCACAGAGTGCAAAGAAGATCAGAAGCGCCCCAACTCCATAAGGTCCAAAGCGATCTGCTATGAGCAGCATTAAGAATGGTCCTGTGCCTCCGACGATTGCGGATGCGCCGTCATACGAGACTGCGATTCCAGAGACTCGGATGGATGGCGAAAAAAATTGCGGAAGCAATCCTAGATATGCCCCGATGAAAATTCCGCCCACTGCTCCAAGTGCAATCAGTGGTGCGACGCCGACGTTCATCACAGACCCATATGCAGGCAGGGCCAAAATTGCCACAACGCTTGCTGCCAGCGCGCAAAGTTTTTTCGCGCCATATCGATCTGCCAGCCAACCGCTGATCACATAGATCACAGATGCAATTGCGGAAGAGACAAGAGCCGTTGCGTCAGCATGCGACTGAGTCATGCCGCAATTGTTCACAAGAAAAGTTGGAAGTGCGAGATATAAAGCAGCAACAATCCAAGCATGAACCGAGCACATGAGAAAGCCTGCAATGACCGCCCGAGGCGAATTGCGCAAGAGCGTTCTCAGTGGGAACAGATCAATCGTGTCGCTGTTTCGAAGTGTGGTGAATGCATCTGTTTCGTGGACATGACGCCGCATGAAATACGCAAAAACGCCGATGCAACTTCCAAACACAAATGCAAGTCTCCACGCCCATGTCATTGCGTGCTCGCTGCCAAAAACCGTTTCGATAATCAGCGCAACACTCTGTCCTAGTAGCAAGCCAGAATTCACTCCTGCAAGCAAGATTGCTGTCACCAAACCCGTTCGTCTGGGACCTGCGTGTTCACTCAGCCAGCAGAGTGACGCGGGAATCTCCCCTCCGAGCGCCATGCCTTGTACCAACCGCAGCACGACGAGAAGCACTGGCGCGGCAAACCCAAGCGTCGCATATCCGGGAAGTAATCCGATGAGTAGGGTGGTAGTCGCCATGCCGAGCACGGTGTGCGAAAAAACAAATGCGCGACCGCGTCGATCAGCGATATGTGCCCAGAGGATTCCACCAAATGGTCTTGCAAAATATCCGACAGCGAAAATTGCAAATGTTTTCAGTGTCGCGGTTGATGGCGCGGTCTCTGTTGGAAAAAACGCAGCGCCGATCTGCGGGGCAAAGATGGCGAATATGACAAAATCATAAAACTCGAAAATGCCACCGAGGGCGGAGATTGCAGTGGTCCTCCACAGAGGTTGAGTTGTCGGATGAAGCATCAGGCGAGAAAGGTACTTCGCAAACGCTTCTGGGAATTACTGTCCCCATGCGGACAAGATTCGGACGATGTCTGATCCTCCGATACTTCCATCCAAATCAATATCTGCGATGCAAGTGCCATTCGCAGGATCTGGATCGATACACAAACCCCAAGCAGCAAGCAGTGCGGTGAGATCGACGGCGTTCACCAATCCATCCAAGTTCAGATCTGCAGGCAAGCGATTATTCTTTGCTGCAGCGATCGCAGAGATGATGCCATAACCGCGGACGAAAAGAGGATCGGTGAATCCATTTGCAACGAAGTCAGATGATGTTGTGAAGAGAGCATCGCGAACGCCTGCAACGCCAAGATCGCCGCGCGCTTGCATCAATAGCGCAGTCGCACCGGCGATGAGTGGTGTGGAAAGACTCGTTCCGCTGACAGCACTGAGACCTGTCGGATTAGTCGAATTGACACTCACGACACTCACTCCGCATGCAAGCACTTCGGGCTTGAGGCGACCATCGGCAGTTGGACCGTCGGAAGAAAATCCCGCGATCGAATCATTCAGGTTCGCTGCGCCGCAAGTGATGACATTGAATGCATCTGCTGGGGCGATGATTGAGAATGTCAGTGGATCTGCGTCGTGTCCGGCATTTCCTGCAGCGGTCAAACACACAAGTCCATTTGCTGTTGCGATGTTCACTGCGCGTGTCGTGATTGCTGTCAGCCCATCGAGCATTTCTGGCGTGTACCAATCGATGTATCCCAGCGAACTCGTTGCAAGATCCGCGCCATGCGCTTCGATGAACTCAAGGCCAGCAACGTAATAATCTTCTTCAATGATCGTTTCGGTTGCATAGACCTCTGTCTTGGCAAGCACAAATTTTGCGCTGAATGCTGCGCCGATCGCACTTCCGGGCAGATATGCAGCAAGCGTTCCCAGAATCCAAGTGCCATGTTTATGTTGATTGGGGTCATCGCCAGTTTCGATACCCGTATTCCCATCGTTGGACACGAAGTCCCATTCAGCAATGACATCGAGCGGATGTTCGACGGAATGAAACGCTTCATGCACGCGGTTGAAACCCGTATCAAGAATGCCGATGATCATTCCTTCGCCGTGAAATCCGCGCATGTGCATCGAAGGGATGTTAATTTGGAGAAGTTGAGCGGCGGTCGATCCATAATCAAGGGAGGCAACACCTCCGTCTGCTTCGATGGGACTTTCGCGATCGAGGGGGACGGGGCTTGATCGATGGAGCGGAGCAACCGAGAGAACGAAAGGCAACTTTGCGATCGTGCGAATTTCCTCATCGGTCGCATTGACGGAAATCGCATTCAGCCACCGACTCTGGGTGCGAATGACTGCGCCTGTTGATCGGACCAAATCCAGTCGTGTCGCATCGATTGGGAGATCACGTTCATCAAACAATCCTGGCATCGTGCGGTGCGCTGCGCGGCGGGCGATTGCTCGCTCGCTCAAGAGGGTGTCTGCTGCGATGATTTCATGCTTTGGAAGTTGCTTGGCAGCGAGTTCGATCCACATCGCACGACGCTCGCTTGGGGCGCTGGCGGTCACAGGCATTTGCGCCGAAGGTTGCATGGCAAGCGCGAGTGTGACAAATGCTGCGAACTGCATGAATACACAATACTCCGATGGGGCGCGAGAGCAAATAGCTTTCGGATCTTTCTCGTTTCTTCTCAAAATTCTGCAAATCTATGCACAGGATGCAACTTCTATACTCAAACGAATGCCTAGTAAAAAACCAAAGACTCTTGCAGAAATGGCAAATGTTGGCCCAGCAACGCTTGGGGATTTCAAAGTGCTGGGTATTCAAGATCCCAAACAACTTGCCAAGCGCGAAGCATTTGAATTATGGGAAGACCTTTGCAAGCGAACTCGCAAGCGTCATGATCTCTGCTGCATCGATGTATTTATGTCTGCAATTGCACAGGCACGCGGTGAGGCGCCATGTCCGTGGTGGCATTTCACAAAGGATCGCAAGTCGATGATGGCCAAGCGAACGAGCAAATCTATTTCGCGATACTGATGACACGAATTTGCGTGAACTGTCGGTGACCAGCTTTCCCGCGCAGGAATCCGAAGCCGGACTCCTTTGCTCCGACCCACGGAGAGCCTGCTGCTCCGCCACATCCTTTATTGATGCCAACCATTCCTGTGTCCAGCAAACTTGCAACGCGCTGCGCATGAGACGTCTCGCCGAAGACTGCGCCGCCAAGTCCAAATGGAGTGGAATTGGCCATTTGGATCGCTTGCTCATCACTTGAGATTCGAGTGATGCACGCAACGGGACCAAATGTTTCTTCTTGCATGATTCTCATCGGCGCACGAATACCAGCAAGCACTGTGGGGCGGATAAAATTTCCCTTCGCATCCGCTCCGGCAAGCATGCGCGCCCCGTCTTTGATGGCGTCATTCACCAGGCTGACGACGTGTGCCTTTTGGGCGGCGTCAACCATCGGACCAATTTGAGTTGCCTCATCAGCGGGATCGCCCTGCACCATTGCAGTTGCACGTTTTGCCAGTTGAGTTTCGAATTCATCCGCGACTCTTTCGTGGACGAAGATTCTTTCCGTGCTGACGCACACTTGCCCTGCATTGCGAAAACAATTGCTTGCCGCAAAGGTGACCGCAGCATCAAGATTCGCATCTTCAAGAACGATGAGCGCATCTTTTCCGCCGAGTTCGAGGACGAGTCGCTTCAGTCCTCCTGCGGCTTCGCGCATGATGTGTTTTCCCGCCGCGCGACTTCCAACGAATGCAATCAGGTTGACATCTGCAACGACCAGTGCTTTTCCTTGCTCCTCATCGCCGTGCACAATTTGCAAGACATCTTGAGGCAACACCGCAGATATGCACTTTGCCCAAAGATCGCCGCTGAGTGGCGTTTTTTCGCTTGGCTTGAAAATGACAGTGTTGCCAGCGACGAGACTTGGAATGACGACATCTTGCGCCATCCAAACAGGAAAATTCCAAGGCGTGATACAGACAGAGACGCCGAGTGGATCGAAGCGCAATTGTGATTGCACTTTTCCATCATCAAGCGTTTCTTGTTCAAGCGCCTTCGCGTTTTCTTTGACGAATTCAACAAGAATTGCAGCGCAACCCTTCGCTTCACCAATCCCTTCGAGCAAAGGCTTTCCCATTTC
>CAJCCX010000078.1 GCA_903961015.1 uncultured bacterium | reverse complement strand
GAACTTGAAAAAAATTTCGCAAATCGGATCGTGTCGGTCGCCGAGGACTGTCTGAGCCCCGAGAGGACTTTTCACGGCTGAACACAAATGCATTTCTCTGGCTCGATTCCGTGGCTGTATTCGTGACTGATTCCGTTTGCGTCCCCAGCCGTTGGAAAGTTCTCTCGGGCGAGTTCCGCAGGCGGCCGACTGAACTTGCAATAAAATTAAGCGAATCGGATCGTGTCGGTCGCCGAGGACTGTCTGAGCCCCGAGAGGACTTTTCACGGCTGCACACTTATGCATTTCTGTGGCTGTGTCCGTCGCGATTCCGCGGCTGTGTCCGCGGCTATTTCAGCCGCGCTTGCGCACATCATCTTCAGCACCGCCTATTCAACCACCGTAAACCGATGCACCATTTCATGCTGATACGTCTGCCCAGGTCGCAAAATCACGTCGGGCCATCCCGCTTTCCCCTGCTTGTTGATGCTGTCTGGAAACGCTTGCGACTCAAGACACAGCGCATTGTTCTTTGCATAAATCGCACCATTCTTCCCCGGAACTCCATCGAGAAAATTACCCGTATAAAACTGGATGCCAGGTTGATTGCTGGTGATCGTCATCACAATTCCACTCTTTTGACTGCGCAAAACAGCGCATTCTCGCATCTCGCCCGACTTCGCACCATTGATCACCCAGTTGTGATCAAAGCCGCCAGGATCCGTCGCTGTGGCAGGCAACTGTCCCATGTCTTTGCCAATCGTTTTCATCGTGCGAAAATCAAACGGCGTTCCCGCGACAGACTTGATCTCGCCAGTGGTGATCAGCGTTGCATCGACTGGAGTAAAATTATCCGCTGGAATCTTCAACTCGTCTTGCAAGATCACGCCAGAATCATGTCCGCCCAGATTCCAATATGAATGATGCGCAAGATTTACTGGCGTTGGCGCATCTGTTGTCGCACTCATCGCAACGCGCAATTCATCCTTGTTCGTCAGCGTATATGTCACAACAGCGGTGCAATTTCCGGGATATCCCTCCTCACCATCTTTGCTGGCATATGTGAACGTCACAAGCGGATTGCCATCCTTCATTCCAGACTCACCCTTCCACAAAACTTTATCGAAACCCTTCGCGCCACCGTGCAGCGAATTGACTCCGTTATTACAAGTCACCTGCGAAGACTTCCCATCAATCGTGAACTGGCCTCTGGCGATTCGGTTTGCGCACCGCCCCGCTGTGCATCCAAAGTATTGCGTGCGATCGATGTACTCCTGCACCGAGGAGCGCCCGAGCACAACATCAACAAGTTTGCCCTTGGAATTTGGCACCCAAAGTTCGGTGACGATCGTTCCATAATCGGTTACTTTCATGCGCATTCCGCTGGAATTTATGAGTGTCCACATATGCGCGGGCTGACCATTTACCGTGCCATAGTCCGCGACTGTAACGCTTGCATTCATAGATGAGGCTTTCTGTTTGGTTGAAGAAAGAGACGCCGCTGCAAAGACCGCAAGAGAACAGAGCGTGCAAATACCGACACCGACGATACTTTTTATAACGACCGAATTCATTAAGTTCCTTTCGCCTGAATGCGAGCGCGATTCGCTGCGTACCGCCTCAGGAATTCATCAGCCAGAACACCGATCAAAATCACAAGCCCGATCACTGCGAACTCCGCCGTATCAGGTAACCAAGATATGAGAACAATCGCATTGCGCAAGACCTGCATCACCGCTGCGCCAATGACAACACCGACAACACTTCCCTCACCGCCAGAGAGACGATATCCACCAAGAACCGCTGCGGCGATGGCATAGAGCTCATAAAAGTTTCCAAAATCACTCGGTTGCGCGCTTCCAACATCGCAAACAAAAAGTAGCCCACCGAAACCTGCTAATAAACTGCAGATGGTGTATGCAAGAATTTGCAGACGTGCGACTGGGATCCCGCTGTATCGCGCGGCGCTTGGACTGCGGCCGACTGCCTTCATCCACCTCCCCCAGACCGTGCAGTTGAGAAAAATTATTGAGAGAATTGCGATGACGATCAGCGATAAGACTGGCGCGGGGAGCGCAAATCCTTCAACGCCTGGAATTGAAACACGTCCATTGCCAATCCAGCGCAACTCGCTGAATTTGCCCTGAAATCCTTGCGTTTGATCCATTGTGACACCGCGCGCAAGCCCTCTGAAAATCAGCAAGCCGCACAGCGTGACAAGAAATGATTGGATACGCGCATATGCGACCAACCCACCTTGCATCACTCCGATCGCAACAGACATCAACAGAATGAATACAACAGTTTCGGTCGCAGACCATCCCATCTGATTCAACAAATATGGGGTCAATATTCCAGACAAGCAAACCACACCACCAATCGAAAGATCAATGCCTGCGGTGAGAATCACGAATCCAACGCCGATACTGAGGATGCCAAAAAGTGAAGTGCGCCGAAGAAGGTTTTCAATGTTGTATGCAGTCAAGAAATTCGGCGAAAGAATGGATGTTGCAATCACGATCATCAGGAAAATTCCTGCGATGCCTAGAATCTTCTTCATGCTGCTGCCTCAGAGTGGCTTGCGACATCTTCACCGCCGACAACCGCCAACCGAGTGATTGCGTCTTCGGTTGCGTCGGCAATATTCATCTCGCCTTCAATTCGACCTTCGCGCATCACTACAATTCGGTCGCAGAGCAATAACAATTCTTCTGTATCGCTGATCGAACACAACACCGCTGCGCCGCGATGTGCAGCTTTTCGAATCAATGCGTGAATTTCTGCGCGCGCGCCAACATCCACACCGCGACTCGGTTCGTCAAGCAGGAGCACACTGGGCTCTGTCGAAAACCATTTCGCAAGCACTACTTTCTGTTGATTTCCACCTGAAAAAAGCGCAACTTGTCGCTCGGGCAGCGCAGGGTGAATTTTTATCAAGTCGATCATCCGCGCAACTCCCGTGCGTTCTGCACCACGGCGAATGAATCCTGCGATGGAATCTCGTGCGATCTTGACGACCGACGCATTGATCCGCACAGAATCTTCCAACATTAAACCATCTCGTTGCCGATCTTCTGGAACCATTGCGATTCCGCAACGCGAAGCGACAACAGGATCACTCGGCGCAATAATCTGGCCATCGAGAGAAACATCACCGACAATACGGCGATCGACTCCAAAGATGGACTGCAGAACTTCTGTGCGGCCTGCGCCGACCAAACCTGCCAGCCCAACAATCTCGCCTTTGTGAACGCTCAAATTGATGGTTGACTTTGGATGCGCTTGCGTCTGTAGACCGCGCACAACAAGTCTCGCCTGCGCCTTCTCATTCGTAGATCCCGATCCCACATGCTGACTTTCGCGAATCGTTCCCACCATTGCTCCCACAAGTCTTTCACGTGTCAGTTGATCGCGAGAAAACTCTGCAACCCGCTCACCATCACGCAGTACCACGGCTCGATCAGCGCAGTCGAGAACTTCATTCAGTCGATGCGTTATATAGACAATCGCAACTCCCTGAGTGGCAAGTGTGCGAATGAGCGTCAGCAAACGACTCGTTTCGCCCATACTCAAACTGCTTGTTGGCTCGTCCAAAATCAACACTTTCGCTCGCAAAGAGAGCGCTTTTGCAATCTCAACCATTTGGCGACGACCGATCGACAGCGTGGAGACATCGCTTGCAGGCGATAGATCGAGTCCGACTCGCTCGATCCATTCGCGCGCTTGAGTATGCATCGCCTTGCGATCAAGAAATCCAAATCGATTTGGTTCGCGACCAAGAGCAATGTTTCCGGCGATATCCAAATTATCCGCTAGGTTCAGTTCTTGATGCACAAGCGCAATTCCAGCTCGCACTGCATCGCGTACGCCAGCAAATCGCACCGATTGTCCTGACAAAAAAACTTCGCCAGAATCTGGCCTCAGAACTCCTGCAAGAATTTTCATCAGTGTGCTCTTGCCAGCACCGTTTGCGCCGACAACCGCAACAACTTCTCCTGAGTAAATATCAATATCCACTGATCGCAAAGCGTGAACGCCTGCAAACCTCTTTCCAAGCCCCCTGCACCGCAGGATGGGAGCAGCATCCATCACTTCGCTTTATTCCCCGCCGGATTTCCACTCGCACTCCCACTTGCATTCCCAGCCAACTTTTTCTTCAAGTCAGCCTCAAACGCATCAACATTTGCGCGCGTCACTGTGACGGCGGGGATATCAATAAATCCACTCTTGGGAAGCGCGTCAGACTTTCCAAGACAAATGGCGTTGAGAATTTGAATGCTTCGATATCCATAGTTATATGGATCTTGCGCCACGGTTCCTTGTACTGATCCATCACGAATTCCAGCCAAAGTTTCTGGCTCCTCATCGAATCCAACGACTTTAATCTTGCCAAGTTTTCCCCCACTTTTCAACGCTTCGAGTGCGAGAACTGGGTTGTATGCGAAGAGGCCAACGACGCATCCGAGATTTGGATTCGCGCTCATCATGTCTTCGACATTTGCCTTCGCCTTTGCACGATCAAATTGATCCGTCAACGTATTGAGCACTGTGTACTTCCCAATCGTCAGTGGCGTATTGGGATTTTCAACTCGCTTGTCATCACGCGCACGATCGAAGACCTCATCCATCACACCTTGTCGGCGGCGGCGAGCATTGTCTTGTTCCATTCGACCAACAAAAATTGCAATCTCTCCACCATTCGGCAACGCTGTCTTCACCAACTTGCCAGCTAATCTCCCTGCGTCATAATTATCAAGTCCAATATATGCAAGCCTTGCACTCGCAGGCGCATCGCTGTCTTGGGTGATAAGCAATGTGTGACCAGCGATCTGATCAAGAATTTCCAACTCGTTTGCCGGATCAATTGGGCTGACAGCAATCCCGTTTATTCCCTGCGCAACCAAATCTTCCATGATTCGCTTTTGATCCGCGATTCCTTCTGCGGGCATATGTACGGAAACGGTCGCGCCACTCTCAACACCAGCTTGTTCTGCGCCACGCTGTGCAATCAACCAAAAGTCCGCAACTCCATTTGTGACGAACGCCAATTTCGGTTTTTCGCACGGTTTTTTTGCGTATTCCTGCACGAATTCAGCCTGTCGCTGCTTTGGCGGGACGGCAGTCTTCGCGCCGCCAGAGGAAGTGATCGTGATCAAACTCACCGCCAATGTTGCCATCAAAGTTCTTCGCATAATTGTCTCCTCTAAAAAACCGTTGTTCCACCGTTGACGTGAATCGATTGCCCGGTGATAAATCGCGCCGCATCACTAGCCAGAAAAACAACTGCGCCGCCAACATCACTTGGAGTTCCAAAGTTGCCCATAGGAATCAGAGTTTCGTATCCATCCTTGTCACTCTGCGCATCATTTGCATGACGCTCAACTGGAATCCAACCCGGAGCGACTGCGTTGACGGTGATATTCCACGGCGCAAGTTCCATCGCCATACTTCGAGTCCATCCAATTTGCGCACCCTTGGCCGCAACATAGGGGCTGAAATTTCCAACACCACGATGAAAAACTTCGCTTGTGATATTGATGATGTGACCATGGCGTTGCTCTTTCATATGAGCAAGCGTCGCACGCGTCAGTAAAAATGGACTCTTGACGAAGAAGTCGAGCATCGATTGGTGAAACGCCCAGTCATATTCCTCGATCGGCTTATGCGGCTGATCGGGAGTTGCATTGATCACAAGTGTGTCAATTGGCCCAAGCTTCGCCACAATCTCGCCACACATTCGGTTCACATCAGCTTCGTCAATGATATTTCCGCGGAACATTTCTCCGGCATAGCCAGCAGCCTTGAACTGGGCGAGAGTTCCGTTTGCTGTTGAAGAATCATTCCAATAATTCAACGCGACCTTTGCGCCTGCGTCTCCAAGGGCGAATGCGATCGCCTTCCCAAGCCCCCGACTGCTGCCTGTGACCAATACCACTTGTCCTTCGAGATGAAATTTGGGAATATTTTTGGAATGCATGTCGGAAATTTTATGGCCGAAAAACCAACAGTTCGAAAGCCTACATCCCATCAGTTGATTAGGTTCTGAACTCTTCAGTCCTTCTGGCTTCGCTTCTGCGACTCACTTCGTTAGAATCACATTCGAACATTTACTCCAAAGAAAGGTTTCTCATGTCTGACTCAACAGCAACTCCGTCAAATCCTGACAACGCTCGCCTGGAAAAACTCGAACGCACAGTCCGACGACTGCGCCGTTGGCTCTGGGTGGCACTGATCATCGGTATTGCATTCTTCTCATTTGCAATAGGTCGCATTTCTGGTTCAAAGTCGCAAATGAACCGTGATCACGGCATGCCTGGAAACCAAATGCCTGGAAACCAAATGCAAGGCCCTAACTTCAATATGCAAGGACCTCCTCCCCAACAAATGCAACGTGGCGGCCCGCAGGGTGACGGCAAGGGTCCAGCACAAGGCAAGGGCAAAGGCAAGGGCAAAGACAAAAACGACAACGACTGAAGTTCTGGTCAAAATCTGGCGATTTCACACTGCACAATTTATTTGACTTGACTTGCATCCGACGATTCTGGCGGCATTATTCATTCATGCTCGCTCGCTGTTCTGCAAGCTCTCGCCTGGCTGGATGCTTGGTCGGTTTCATCACCCTGCCAGTCGCAGCTGACATGATGCAAATTTCTGCATCTCGAGACACCACGCTCTATGAAAGCCCCACAGGCGCGCTTGGAAATGGCTCTGGGCAATATTTCTTTGCAGGGACAACGAACCAACCGCAACTTCGTCGGGCGCTCGTTGCTTTCGAAACCACTTCAATACTTCCTGAGAATGCGCTCATTCAAAGCGTAACACTTCGCTTGCATGTCGCATCGACAAGTACGCAGACCAACAATTTTTCTCTCTATCGCATGACTTCCAATTGGACCGAAGGTGCGAGCGATGCAACGGGTACCGAAGGCAGTGGAACAATTGCGTTGGCTGGTGACGCGACGTGGCTGCACTCGTCACTTCCAGGTGCGCTTTGGAACACTACGGGCGGAGATTTTGATTCTGTCGCAAGCGCGATGCTCTCGATTGGTGATCTTGGTTTTTATTCTTGGACATCCGCACAAATGACCGCAGATTTTCGTGCGTGGGTGGCGAATCCGCAGAGTTCATTTGGTTGGATGCTTCGCGGTGACGAATCCGCGGCCGGAACAACGCGCAGATTTGATTCGAGCGAGTCATTCGATAGCACACTTGCCCCGACACTTGTCATCGAATACTCGATCGTTCCCGCGCCAGGTTCGCTTGCACTACTTTCGATTTCATCTGCGCTTGCACTGGGAAAGCGTCGACGCCGAGCGTAAAGCAACTCACTGCGCGTCTCAGTTTCCGCTCGTCCCCCAACTTCCAATTAGATAAGCAAGATCCGTTGCATCGACAATTCCATCGCCGTTTATGTCTCGGGAACCAAGAGCAGGAGTGCAAGTAAACTTGATCGTTCCAGTTGTCGCAAATCCACTGAGTCTTGTAAGCCTGACAAGGTATTGGCGCCCACTTTCAGCAGTAAAAGTGACAAGGGAAGCATCTCCTGTACCGCACTGATCATTGCATGCAATTGAAGGGCTTGCTGCAGACGCGCACAAATCCGGATTACAAGCATTTATTTCGAAAACTTCAATGCCAGAATCAGTAAGGGTCAAACCACAAGTTGACACTTCTGCAGGACCTCCGCAATTCGCAGTCCAAAGAAAGAAAAATTCTCGGTTTGGATACCAAGTTGGAGCGCAAGGTAAGGCGATCGTTCCCGGCATCGCTGGTGCAAATGCGAAGTCGAATGCCTTTAGAACGAGTGGTCCATTTGCTCTCGCAGGGACATCGCACGAACTTGCTGGTATCGGATACATGCCATCGGCAGGAATGCTGTATGCACCAGTCTCGGCGGTCGCTGGATCGGTCCAACTCGTCAAGTGGTAAGGCGCATCATTTGTTGGAATGGCATAAATCCCAAACCCAGTTGTGTTGAGAAACAAAGTCTTCGTCGAACCAGTTGACGAACAATCTGAATTCAATCCAATTGGCAAATTGTTCAAGCCTGAAACCGCAACATAATATTCTGTGTTTGCAGCCATCAAACTTCCAAGAGTCGCAGGGGGACCGCCAGTG
>CAJCCX010000077.1 GCA_903961015.1 uncultured bacterium | reverse complement strand
GCCAAGTCCAGTACCGCCGTGCGACTTCGTATGGCTCGCATCGACTTGTCTGAATTTTTCAAAGATCGTGTCCTGTAAATCAAATGGCACTCCAGGCCCCTGATCGACAACTGAAATTCGAATTGCTCCGCGAGAGTCCATGCTGACGGCTTCCGCAATAATCCGAATCTCACCGCCCGCTGGCGAGAACTTGAATGCGTTGGAAAGAAAGTTGTACAGAATCTGTTGCAGTTTTCCTGGATCCGTTTCAACCGCAGGAAGATCCTCAGCGACAGTGACCACCATCTTCAATTGCTTGGCCATTCCCTGTGGACGCATAATCGTTTCGAGTCCTTCAATAATGTCAGAAATACTCGAAGAAACTACAGCGGCAGACATGCGCCCCGCTTCGATTTTCGCCATATCCAAGAGTTCATTAATCATGTCCAAAAGCATCCGAGCGCTGGTCAAAATATTGGTGATATATCGCACGCGCTTGGGATCTGCATTTGGATCAATTCGTGCAATTTCAGAGAGCAATTCTGCAAAACCGATGATGGAATTCAGCGGTGTTCGCAACTCATGTGAGACATTCGCCAAAAACTCGCTCTTCAATCGATTCGATTCGAACAAACCAACATTCGCCTCTGACAACTCGACCACTTTCAGATCGAGCGACTCATTCATGGCACGAAGGGACTGCTGAACTTTATTCACTTCATCAAGCATCTGATCAAATGCTCGCGAGAGTTCCTCCAATTCATCGCCTGTCCGCAGAGAACTACGCACTGTCAAATCACCTCGGCGCACCTTCTCCGCGCTCTCACGCAAACGACGCACTGGAGAAAAAATCAGCTTTGTCAGAATCAAGGAAAACACAATCACCGCCAGTCCGACAGCAATGACACCACCTGCGATGATGTACCAACGATTTGAAAGAATCTGTCGTGATGCGAATGGACTTGTGCGCTCGATGACCAACACTGCACGCAGTGGATCTCCAAGTGAAGTCTCCGAAGAACGCGGCGAGAAATCGACAAAGCGCCGATCTTGGATTGCGCGCCACTGCGCTTCGCGAAGAGCACGCGCATATCGATAGACGATTCCACCCTCCGTCTGAAGTGTTGCGAAGAATTCGACTTCGGCAGATTCTCCGAGAAATTGACGATATGCCTGATCCACAAAGATGTCCCCAACACCTCCATCTTCAATTTGTTCAATCGGTACAACTCGAATTGGAATCGGAATCCCCTCCGTTCGATTCAGTGCGAATCCGTTACCAACCCATGTTTCCGCCAATTGCCGCGACATTTCACGTTGACTATCCTCGACCACCCATTCCAAGCGCATCCAAGGAACGATCAGCGCACCAGCCAAAATCAACAGCGCCGCCGCTCCAAAGAGAATCTGGCACTTATTTGCGAGCGATGGACCACGGGGCATATGTACAGCCTATCGGAGCGAATCTCCGTTTATCCTTTGCTTATGCGACGCGAAGGAACAAATTTGGAAGAAGTTCGAATGGAAGACGTTCTCTGCGACTATTGCCATTCATCGTGGACAATGGATCGGCCAATGATTGAAGGCCATCACGGTTCATGCATCTGTGGCAGTTGCCTGCGAATTGCATACTCCGCAGTTCATTTGGGCGGCAACGACGACTCGGCGCAAGGTCAACCATCGAAATGCACCATGTGCCTCGAAGAGCGAACAGATGCATGCTTCGAAAGTCCTGCGTATCCAGAAGCAATCATTTGTTTGCGTTGCATCAAGATGGCAGCGAAGGCATTGACTCGCGATCCAGATTCAAATTGGAAACCACCCACGGACGAAGGGGTTTCATAAAGCAATACATTTTATGGACCCCGCACGTGGAAAAATTCTTGATGTCGGCACCTTCGGCCTCAATCAATCGCATTTACCTGCGCATGATGCTGGGCCATTCGATCCCCGCGATCTCTTCGCTTCGCCAAAAAATTTATTCGAGATAGAAATCGGAACTGGAAAAGGAACATTTCTCGTTCAACAAGCAGTGCGTCAACCCGATACGAATTTCCTCGGCATCGAATGGACTGCGGAATTCTGGAGATATGCGGCGGATCGTGTGCGCAGGCGAGAACTCTCAAATATCCGCGTTCTGCATACTGATGCCACCGAACTCTGTCGTTATTGGTTGCCCGACGAAATCGCCACAGTCATTCACTTGTACTTCAGCGATCCTTGGCCGAAGACGCGTCACAATAAACGCCGCGTTGTTCAAGACGAAACACTTCGACACTTCCACCGAGTTTTGAAACCGGGAGGCGAACTTCGCCTTGTCACGGATCATGTCGAACTTTGGAAGTGGTATCAAGAGCATGCAGAGCGGAATGCAAATCTCTTCCACATCAAACCATTTCTCTCCCCCGAATCTGCCAGAGAAGGAGAAATGGTTGGAACGAATTTTGAACGCAAGTTTGCGCGCGAAGGCAGACCGTTTATGGCGATGACTTTGGTGAAGCGGCAGGCACCGATGGCGGCGCGGATATCGGGCCAGTTGGCTGGGAACTCAGCTGGGAACTCGGCTGGGAACTCGTCGTCGATACAACCCAATCCGAGATCTTTTTCAAGACTTCCGGATCAATCTCCACTTTAATCGCCGCGTATTCATCTGGCATTCCAGTCCGCGCAGGCTGAAAGAGATGATTCGCTTTGGGAACAATCACAATCACTGGCTTGACGGGGCAGGCCAAAATTCCGTCTTGATATGGCGGCAAATTGCGCGCTGGAGAAACCTGCACATCTCGTTCTCCAAAGAGAATCAACATTGGCACGCTGATGTGGCGAATCGCAGGAGCAGGATCAAGCGCAATGAATGTTCGCATCCAAGGGCTGCTGACCTGAGCCAAGCCTTGCTTGACCGTCAACTCGATGGTTGCTTCTGGAGGCTTCGGTTTCGCAACGCAATCAAGTTGGGCATCAACCAGTGCGCGCATCGCTAAAGTCAAAGTCGCTTCATCCGCATTCGCAACAATTGCGTCGATCAGTTGACGATGTTTTTCGAGTGTGAACGCCAACTGTATTGGTGGGACTTTCATTTTCGTAAACATGTCTGCAGATTGTCCGACGAGAATCTCCCCACCAGAAATTCCAGGGGGCGCAAGCAATACTGCGAAATTCATTGCAGGGTCTGGCGCTTGCGACATCAAGAGACCAATCAAACCACCTTCACTATGTCCAACGACCCCAATTTGTTTGGGATCAATTTCTGGTCGAGAGCGCAACCATGCGACCTGAGCCTTTGCGTCTTCGAGGAAATCAAAAGTCGTTGCCAACTTTCCATTACCCGTAGATTTCCCAAATCCACGGTCATCGCAGCGAATCGATGCAATGCCAGCTTGCGCGAGCGTCGTCGCAATGGCACGAAATGGTTTATGGCCAAAGATCGTTTCATCTCGATCCTGCAGTCCACTCCCTGTGATGAACACAACTGCAGGAACAAGGTGCGTTGGCGATGCGCCTTCAGGCAACAGAAAAGTTCCTGCAAGCTTGTTTCCGCTTGGACCATCAATCAAGATTTCGTTCACAACTTCGCTGGCGCCTTGCCCAGCAAAAGCAACTTCCACGCCCTGCCCCCAGCTTGCCATCGAAAATCCAAGACAAGAAAGCGACACCAAGAAGAAGGCGGATTTAGAAATATTCATTTCTTCAGTTTACGAAATGCTCTGCGGAGGAATCTCGAAGCCGAGCAGAGTGAATACTCAGCGAGATGTCGCCGCAGTTCCACGCCAAGCCAAGCGCGGCGCGTCAGTCCAAAGTCCTTCGATGTCATAAAACGCGCGCTGTGTTGGCTCGAAAAGATGCGCAACAACATCGACGAAATCGACAACGATCCAGCTTGTTCCACTATCAGCATCTGTTCGCCATGCAGGCGAACCTTGCGTCTTTCCCAACTTGTCGATCGCTTCACCCACAGATTTCATTTGGCGTTGGCTTGTTCCTGATGCGATCAACATGTAATCGCAAATCTGTGATCGCCCAACAAGGTCAAGGATCACCACGTCAGAACATTTTAATTCTGACATCAACTTTGCAGCATCAAGCGCGAATGACTTCGTGCGTGCGGCATCACTCTTTATGGTTGATCGACTCATCGCGCGCAAGCAAATTCAGAATGACGAATCAGCGACCACTTCCGGTACGACCGCCACCAGAGCGACCAGCGCCGCCACTTGGTCGAGCTCCGCCACCAGTGCGACCGCCACCAGTGCGACCACCTCCAGTGCGAGCACCGCCACCAGTGCGACCGCCAGCAGAACGACCTCGTGGACCGCCGCCAGAAGACGAACCACCACCACCACCACCGCCGCTACCGCCACTACCACCACCGCCGCCACTACCACCGAAGCCGCGATCAGAATCAGGTCGGACTGTAAAGGTGCGCTGTGGCCCGCGAATTTCTTCGCGGCGCTTGATCTCAGAGGGCTTCTCGTGATATTGCCGACGCTTCAGGTCTTTGGTAATTCCTTCACGCTCGCACAACTTCTTAAAGCGGCGAAGCATCTGTTCGGCTGTTTCATTTCCTCTGCTCTTGACTCGAATTGGCATTGCGTTTGAATCCTTTGTATGGGGTGAGTCCCGAATTAGAGCATAATTTGTCATTCCAAGCAAGCCGACGCCAATCATGGGAAAGTACCCACGGACCGCTCTCCAATGCCGCTCATTATTGATGTCAACAATCTCCTGCACGTCACTGGCATTCTGCCCCCAGAAATTGCGGGCCTTAATGAGGCTGAATTGGCGGAACTGATCGGAAGAAGCCGTTTTCAGCGAGAAGCGACCTGCCTCGTTTGTGATGGTCCCGCTCGTGGGCGGCCGACCGGCGATCTGGGATCAATTGTTTTTCATTATGCCGGCAGCAACAGTTCAGCTGATGCCGTGATCGCCCAGATGGTGGATGGTTGCTCGGCTCCTCGACGAATGACTGTTGTCACAAGCGATCGCGCGATTCTCAAACATGCGAAGCGCCGTCGATGTCCGACAATATCGGCGAATGATTTTCTGGAGATTCTTGCGCGCGATCACGCCGCATCAGGACGCGGTCCACGAAATGCACGAGGTGGATCTGGCGCAAGAGGCTCGAAAGCGAGGCCGCAGATCGATCCGCTGACGCAACAGCAAATTGAAGCGTGGAAAGTTTATTTTGGTCTGGATGATCCAAAGAAAATGGAAGCGCTCAAACTTTCTGCACGTGAAGGTCCTGCGCACCGCAAGCCCCACGATCGGCGTACGCCTCGTCAACTCTGACCACTCTCTCTCGGATACCCTTTCTCTATGAGCGATTCCATGGAAGATTTTCCATTCATCCGATTTGAAAAGCAGCCAACTGTCGAATTGGGATTCCAACCCGTTGTGATGGACTTCGAGCATCCACCAAAGGATCCCGTTGTTGAAATTCTGCGATGGCTGAACGAGGCTTTTCAACTCCCTATTCCAAATCCAAACGCGATGTCAATTGCGACTGTGAATGCTGACGGAACTCCGTCGCTGCGTGTCGTCTTGCTGAGGGGATTTGACGAGCACGGTGCGGTTTTCTTCACAAATCGTCTCAGTCGAAAAGGGCTTGCTTTATCGCATTCTCCGCAGGCCGCGCTGCTTTTTCACTGGGATCATCTTGATCGACAAATTCGCATCGAAGGAAAGGTCACGGCGACGAGCGATGCGCACAGCGATGCCTATTTTTTCGGACGGCCTCGTATGAATCGAATTGGTGCATGGGCAAGCGATCAAAGTCAACCGCTTGCAGATCGTGCGACATTTGAGAAGCGCATTCGCGAAGTTGAAAATCGCTTCGAGGGCAAAGAAGTTCCCAGACCGCCACATTGGGGTGGTTATCGCGTCGCACTCGAATCAATCGAATTTTGGCAGGGCGATACGAATCGTCTGCACGAGCGAATTGTGTATCGCAAATCAGGCGCCGGCTGGAACATCGGTCGACTTTTTCCATGAACCTGCTGATCCGTTCGCTCCGCGATTCGGTCCGCCGCGATTTTCGCGCTCGCGCTTTGGCGGAAGCCATCCTCCACGCACGATCACCCGCCCTGCGCCAACAATCTCTGTGAGTTTTCGCAGCACGCCCGCATCAGCAACAATTCGAACTCCGTGAGGAAGAAGCGTTGCGATACCGCCATCAACTTCCAACAGAACGGCAACTTCGACGGGACGACCCTTCAGACTCAAGACGCTTCCTGCTGCTTGTCGAAGCGCACCAGCCAACATTCGAATTGTGGGAGTGAGACTTTCTTCCGTCGAACCATCCAGCGCAGGATCGGTCAATCGAATCTCAATTCGACTTGCGAGATGTGCAGAGGCTTCTTCGATTGCGAAAACTCGATCGACAATCACACCAGGTTCTGATCGTGAAGTGTCCACCGAACCCGCCAAGATCACAACCTTTCCATCCTGAATCAATTCTCCAAATGCCGCATATGTTTCTGCGAAAAGCACCGCATCGAAAGTTCCCGTGCGATCAGCAAGTGTTGCAATCGCCATCCGTTGGTTTGCGCTTGCCCCGCGCTGCGTGATGATCTGGCGAATTCGGGTGATTAATCCTGCAATCACAATGACACCGCCTCCTGCTCCAGTCAAAAGTCGGCTGCTGTCGCAATTGCAGAACGAGTTAATTTCTCCGCGCCAATCATCAAGAGGATGGCCAGAAACGTGAAATCCAAGGGCTTCCCGCTCATAATTGAGCGCTGTCATCCGATCCCATGGTTGCGTTTTCCGAAGTTGTAAAGACGATGTCGCAGAGAATGCGGGAGAAGAATCAGAAGCATTTTTTGTCGCAGGCGATGACGCAAGATTTGCAGGCAATTCTTCGGGTACCGCAAACATCGACATCTGACCCGCGGCACGATCGCGCGCCAAATCCTGACCCGCTCGAATTGCATCATCAAGTGACGCATGAACTGCGGAGCGTTGAATCGTCCCATGAAGTGAGTCCAAAACTCCAGCCTTGATGAGAGTCTCAAGCGATGATCGATTGACTGCACGCAAGTTTATACGAGCACATAAATCAAAGACATCTCGGTATGGCCCACTTCGATTGCGTTCTTCGATGATCGCTGCAATTGCGCCATCGCTGACACCCTTCATCGCACGCAATCCGAATCGAACATGACCATGCACATGATCGTGTGGTTCATCTGGACCAAAGACGACGGCGAAATCCTTCGTGGAAAGATTGATATCTGGTCCTTTCACTTCAACGCCAGTGTGACGACGTTCGCTGGTCGAATCCGCCCAAGGAATCCGTTTGCATTCTTCCAAATAGACCGCCCAATCCTCCACTTTTTGCGCCTGACTTTCGAATGTCAGCACCGCGGACATGTACTGCGCGGGGAAGAAGGTCTTCAAATATGCAGTCTGAAAAGCGATGATCGCATAACCCGTCGAATGACTCTTGTTGAAGCCATATCCTGCGAATTTCAGAATCAGATCGAATAAATCATTCGCTTGATTGGCGGCAAGTCCACGCACGCCTGCACCGCGAATGAAATCGGCGCGCGCCGCATTGATCACATCCTGTTTCTTCTTTGAGATCGCCTTGATAATGGTGTACGCAGCACGGAGCGGAATATCACCAAGCTGATGCAGCACTTGCATGATCTGCTCTTGATAGACCATCACTCCGTATGTTTCGGCAGTCAGTCGATCGACAACCTCATGAACATGCGGTACTGCCTGACGGCCGGCCTTGCGTTTGCAATAATCTGAAATCAGTTCCATCGGACCTGGGCGAAAGAGCGCATTCGCTGCGATGAGATCTTCCAGACGATCGGGCTGCATATCGGCAAGCGTCTTGCGCATACCGCCGGATTCGAACTGAAAAACTCCGCCCGTTTCAGCGCGCCGAAAGAGTGCGAGCACGCGCTGATCTGTAAAATCAATACGATCAAGATCCAGCGGATCGGCGCCACGATTTCCATCTTTGGATTCGAATTCTGCCGATCGACCGATCGCCGCCCACTGCGCAGCCGGAGTCAGCGATTCTCGAATCAGTTTCTTAGCGCACTCGATTGTCGAGAGAGTTCGCAGTCCAAGAAAATCCATCTTGAGCAAACCGATTTTCTCACATGTGGGTCCGTCCCACTGCGTAATCGTTTCTTCACTTGCACTCGTTGCTCGACACAGCGGCACGATGTTTTCCAGAGGCTGAGTTGAAATCACCACACCCGCCGCGTGTGTGCTGGAATTTCGTGCGTGATCTTCGAGCCCCTGCGCGTGTTCCAGAACCTTTCGAATCAAGGGGTTTTCATCGCGCGCAGCACGCAGCGCAGGCTCGCGGTCCATCGCCTTCTGCAGTGTGATGTTCACTTCGCCAGGTATGAGATCAGACAATCGTTGCGCTTCGGAAACGGAAACGCCCATCGTGCGTGCCACATCTTTGATCGCCGCTTTCGCCTTCAGCCGACCAAACGTAATGATCTGTGCAACATGACCATATTTCTTACGCACATAATCCAAGACAACTCCTCGACCATCTTGGCAGATATCAATGTCGATATCGGGATACTCGCTGCGATCTGGATCGGTGAAACGCTCGAAGAGCAATCCATACTTTTCAGGGCACGCATTCGACAAACCCAATACATATCCAACCATCGTGCCAACGCCCGATCCACGCGCCGTGGCGGGGATTCCCCTCTGCCCAGCCCAACTGACAAAGTCCCACACGATTAAGAAGTATGCGCTGATCGATTTGTTGGCAAGAATCTGCAACTCGCGCTCGAGTCTTGCTCGAATGACTGGCGTCACACCATGCGGTCCATAGCGCCAAATCAAACCAGCTTCGCAGAGCATCATCAGTGCACGATCGCATTCCAACTTTGATTCATCCTGCGAAGCATGACTCGCTCCATCGAATGGGCTCAACTCAAAACTGCGGCAATATTCCTTAAACCACTCTGTCAGATCTCCACCGCTGTATCGCGCTGGTTGCTTGGGAGACTTGACCCGCACAACTGGCGCATGACTTTCTCCGTGAGGAAGTTCAACCGAACAACGCGCTGCAATTCGCACAGTGTTTGCAAGCGCTTCCTGCTCATCTGGCTCTGTGAATGTTGCCGCCATTTCAGCGGGACTCTTGACGAAAAGTTCCTTGGGATAGCGCATTCGCGCTGTGTCGTCTTTGTTCTTCGCCATCGAAATGCAGCACAACGTGTCATGCAGATCGTGATCACTTTCCAAAAGAAAATGAGCATCGTTGTCGACAACTAAAGGCAACTTCAATTCTGCGGCGATTTTCTTCAGCAGTGGATTGATTCTCTCTTGCTCTGCAACATGCCGCTGAAGTTCAATATAAAAACACGGCTCGCCCTGTGCGTCTGGTGCGAATGTGCGTGCATGCCAACGCGCTTCATCCAGCGCAAGCGCCCAATGACTTGCATGCCCAGTTTGGACAAAGTTGGTCAAGTGAAATGCGATACTCGATCCCAAATGTCCATTGATAGCAATCAATCCTTCGCCCCACTGTGTCAAAGTGGATTTATCCATGCGTGGCCGGTGATAAAAACCTTGCAAGAATGAATCGCTCGACAACTTCATCAGGTTGCGCCATCCCGTCAGATTTTGCGCAAGCAGTACAAGATGAGACCCTCCATCTTGCGTCTTGGTTGCGACGCGGCTGCGGCGATCCCCTTCCTTGCCATCATGATCCCGAGCGACATACGCCTCGATTCCCAAGATCGGCTTGATGCCATTCTTGCGAGCAGCTTCATAAAACTCCATAGCACCAAAGAGATTGCCATGATCAGTCACTGCGACTGCACTCATTCCAAGTTGCTTCACACGTTTGACGAGAGCTTCGATGCGATTGCCACCATCGAGCAGCGAATATTCGGAGTGCAGGTGAAGATGAACGAACTCGCCTGACATTTCACTCATAATAGAGTTTCATCACACAGATCGAGTAAAAAACTTTGCTGCAAATTTCAGATCTTTTCGTGCATTGACTTCCCCCGCCCTATCCTGATTCCCATCGTGCAACTCCCACCTTCTACAAATGCCTATCGATCTGCGCCGTCGATCTCTCCCATGAATTCCATGAATTCCATGAATTCCAAGAAATCCAATATCCGCGCGATCTTCTTGCTCCTCATCGTTCTTCCGATTGTGGCTTTCTTTCTCATCGCAGGCTTTTTCTTGCTCGCTCTCTTTGTGGCGATCGTCGTGGTGATCGCTTTGCTATTAACAGTCGCACGCCTAGTTCGTCGCTCGTTGAATGCAACAACTGCGACAGAGCGACCTTCGATCTCGATGCGCGATGCAGATGGTCGCGAAAACGTCCGAGTGATTCGTCCGAACTAGATTCCTTGTTCTCCCTCGCTCGATGCAATCGAAGTCTCGGATTCGAGCAACTGTAGATAATCAAGTCGAAGCGCTTGCGCGATTTCTCCTGGTACTCCGCTGGCAATTGTTTTTTTCTCAACGCCGACAACTGGCAAAACACCCCAACTGGAATTCGTCAAAAAGATTTCGTCTGCACCAAAAATATCGTCAATCGTCAAATCCGCTCGTTCGACAGAAATTCCACGCTCTTGCGCGCATTCGATCACTGCCGCACGGGTCACTCCGGGCAAAACAGGCGCCGCAAGTTCGGCGTTGCCTTCACCGCGCGCCCACGGTGTGACAAGCGTTCCGCCACGCACAATAAAAATGTTGCTCACTGCACCGCATGATGCACGATTGTTGGTCGTGAAGAAAAGTGCTTCAGAACAACCTGCTGCTGCCGCAAGTTGCAACTCCGCCAATCGAGGCCAATACCAAAGCGTTTTATGCCCCGCAAATGGATCGTGCGGATTGATGCGTGCATCTGCGATGCGCACGCGCACTCCCTGCTCGAAAATCTCTGCGGGATATGGAGTCGGCGGCTGAACAACAATTGCGATTGTCGGATCATTACGCGCAGGTTCTCCAGCAACTCCGGGCGATTTCAACATCTTCAGATCGCCTGCAGTCACAGTGATACGCACGCGAGCCTCGGTCATATTGTTATGTGCGATCGTCATTTCGATGGCATCAGCGAGAGGTTCGATTCTCAGAACTTCCAGCGCACCAAGTTCGACTGCCGAAGTCTTCAATCGTTCCAAATGTGACATGACTCGAAAGACGCGGCCATGCTTTGCGCACATGGAAGTGAACACGCCAACGCCATGTTGAAATCCAGAATCAAAGAGCGAAACTTTCGCATCTTGAGCAGGGACGAATTTTCCATTGAGCCATACTTTCATGCATTCCTCTTTTAATCTGGAAGTTTGAGAGAACTGAATTCTGCTGCGTTTGGCGCAAAGACACCGACGACTTTGATGTCGGAATCTCCAGGCGTTGCGATCAAACGAACTGCAATTGCCTCACCGCCCTGATAACACGCAAGCGCAGTATGCGTCGCGTTTCCAGCAGACCCAACGCCAAAATCGCCGACCTGCACTTCGATTTGTGGAACCGCTGATTTCAATTGCCCGGCTGACCTACGAATTCGCTTACGAAACTCTGTCGCAACGATCGAATCGCTCGCATCAAGACTGTGCGTCATCGATTGTTGGTCGAGTGCCGTTTCTTCAAGGATCTGCATCAAAAACAAATGAACTCTCTGCGACTCCGCAGTTGCGGATCGCCCCTGAATTGAAGAAAGCAAAATGCCGACTCCAAGAATCACCAGCGGCATAATGAATAGCCGTGATTTTCTCCAATGCGAGATCCAGCTTGGAGATTGATTCAGCGAAAGGCTCATCGGGAGAGGTTATATAGGTAGTATCGAAAAATGCCGATTGCCACGTTGACGAATGTCCGCTTTGGACATGGAACCCGCCTCCTCCTTGATGGAGCGGTGCTCTCCATCGAACCTGGTGAAAAGATCGGGCTTGTTGGACGCAACGGTTGCGGAAAAAGCACGCTGATGCGATTGCTTGCCGGGCAAGCAAAACCTGATGCTGGATCTGTAGGACTGCAACGAGGTTGTCGCGTTGGATTTCTGACTCAAGATCCGACCATCGAACCGACAGACACACTGCGAGAAGCTGCGGCTCGCGCCTTCACTCGACTGAGCGAGATTCGCCACGAACTCGAACAAGTTTACGAACAACTTTCTCATGCAACGGCGGATGATCTTGATCGCCTACTCACAAGGCAAGCGACGCTTGATGCGGAATTCGAACGCGGAGGCGGATATGCCGTCGATCACAAGATCGATGCTGTTCTGCACGGACTTGGATTTATCGACGCGCAGTTTTCGACGTTGGTCAGCAAACTTTCTGGAGGGCAACGAGCTCGTGCAGGACTTGCGCGATTGCTGCTTGAAGAACCGGATCTTTTGCTGCTCGACGAACCAACAAATCACTTGGACATCGAAGGTCGCAGATGGCTTGAAGATTTTCTTGCAGATGAATTCCCAGGATCCGTCGTCGTTGTCAGCCATGATCGTTGGTTGCTTGATCGTGTGGTCTCGCGCATTGTCGAAATTCATGATTCAAGCATCCGAGAATATCCAGGTAACTATGCGGACTTTACGGTTCTTCGGCGCGAGCGTGCGTTGACACAACAACGCATTCACGAAAAGCAACAGGACAAGATCGGTCGAGAAGAGGCGTACATCGCTCGATACAAGGCCGGTCAGCGCGCGCGTCAAGCGAAAGGTCGCGCGACGCGTCTCGAGCGATATCAGCGCGATAATTTGGTGGAAAGACCAGTCGATTTCGATGTCATGCGACTCGAACTTCCTCGAGCAGAACGCGTTGGCGACATCGTCGTCTCCGCTCACGAAGTCTCGAAATCATTTGGCGAACGCGTTCTCTTGAGTGACTTCGAACTCACTCTCAAACCAGGCGATCGCCTTGGCGTTGTTGGTGCGAATGGAACTGGAAAGACAACCCTTCTGCGCATCTTAATGGGTGATGAAAAACCAGACACAGGTGTACTCAAGCGCAGTCCTCGCCTTTCAGTTGGGTGGTATCGACAGACACATGATCATTTAGACAAGACACAAGAAGTTTGGACGTATCTGCAAATGACAGTTCCTCCCCGAGCGAATGGAGTCCGACTTTCTGAACAAGAAGCGCGCGATCTTGCAGGAGCATTTCTTTTTTCTGGACGCGCTCAAGAATCTTTGATGGGATCGCTTTCAGGTGGAGAGCGAGCACGAGCAGTCCTTGCGGGACTCGTCGCCGGAGCACACAACTTGCTGATCTTGGACGAACCTTCCAACCATCTCGACATTCCAAGCGCAGAACGACTCGAACAAGCGCTCTCGCTTCCACCTGAAGAAGGCGGATACGACGGAACTCTTATCTTGGTCAGCCACGATCGCGCCCTGCTCACCGCAACTTGCGATCAAATTCTTTCAATCGATGGAGATGGAAAGTGGCGACTCTTTCAAGGAACATACGCAGAGTTTGATGCGATGCGCGTTCGCGGGGAATCTGCAAAAACCTCGCCCAATGAGAGTGCGAAATCGACAACTGACTCTCCAAAGCCCCAATCCAAACCCTCCGCAGTTTCGAAGGCAGCAAATACAAATTCAAAGACCGCAACAGTTGCGAAGGCAGCTCGACCTCGAACGACTTCGAACGACCGTGTAAACCGGGCGGATCCAAGAAATCCACTTTCGAATCTTCCTCAGGCGGAACTCGAAAGCATCTTGCACTCTGTCAATGCAAAACTCGCAGGAATCGACGAACAACTTGGCGATCCAGAGGTTTATGCCGACCGCAAAAAGACCAACATATTGCTTGATGATCGAACTCTCGTCGAGCGAGAGAAAGCTAAGTACGAAGAAGAGTGGCTCAGAAGAGCCGCGGATTAATTCTGTTCCCTGGGGGCTTATACCTGGGGGCTTATACCTGGGGGCCTTACTTCGGCATCGAGGAAAACAAGACCGCCCCACGTTCATCAGTAATTCGCCAATCGGAATTTGGGGTTGCGATTCCTGGCTTCAAATTGATCCGAGTTCCACCGAGACGATGTCCGGCGGAAAATGATCCAATATCGACAACTGTTCCGCTCTCAGTATCCCATAATTGTAATGAGAGTTTTTGGGCCACAGGAAGGTCGAACCACATAACAAACAAAGAATCCAGAGACGGCGAAAGCGAGACGATTGCGGCTCCGTTGTCGCGAACTGTGGCTCCGACCAAACCCTTCACAACACAACGTTTATCTAGGAATTCAGATATTCCGGAACCTATGAGAGACTTCAATTCGTCCGTATTCGCATTTTGAAGAGCAAGTTCGCTGATGCGAGCAGATTGCCGAGAATTCGAGATTTCGAAAGCTGAAACGGCGATGAGTGCCCCAAAAACGGCGATACATGCCGCACGCCACACAAGAGCAGAACGTCTCCAGTGCGTGTCTTCCGCGACTCGCATTTGGTTTGCCCGACTTGGTCCGCGAGCATGAGCAATTGCCGCACTTGCGAATGATTCGCCGCCTGCCATTTCGTCGGACGACGAGCTATATACAGAGGAGTTTCCTTGCATCTTCTTTTTTCCAATTTTGGCAAGAGGCACAAGTTCAGAATCATTTTCTTCAACTGCCTGAGCAACAGATGCCAGCACACGCAATCGAAGCGATCGCTCTGGCTCGATCGCCGGTAATAAGGCAGATTGCATAGTCATAAACTCTTGCACATCAATGACCTCACGCTGCACTTGCGGAGAGGCATCTCTGAAGAGACGCTCAAGTCGGGCGCACTCGGCGCTCTCAAGCGCTCCAAGTACCTCAAGTTGGGCAAGCTCTAAAATTTCGTCGCGGTTGGTCGGATAAGTTGTCATACACACCTCTGACATAAAAACTGTGGGTTCTAAAAACCTTCAGTGCAGGATTGGCGCAATCACCGCCGCGTCCCTTTTTCCCACTGCGGGCCACACGGCACCACAGTCCTCCTGAGGAGACTGGCAACAAGCCAATCGTTCCCTCTTAAATTTCAATACGCAGCGCAACAGCCATCTGTCGCACAATTCCCTAAAACCTCAACCTCAAACTCAAGTCTTGAACAATTGCAAAATCAACCAGCAAATTCAACCAGACTGTTCCATACCAAACTTTTCACGCAGTCTTCCCAAACCGCGGCTTAAAGCACTTTTGATAGTACCAACTGGCATATTTCGCTGTTCAGCCACTTCGCGAAGCGAATAACCTTGCAAATATACCCGTTCGATGACTTCTCTTTGTAATTCAGGGAGTTCGCTCATTCGGCGTCGAATGGCGGCACTTCCTTCTTTAATTTCGTTGTTTTGTGTGTCCGCAGAAGCAACGTCATGCAAATCTTGGTTTAACGAGATCGAGTTTGGCCTCACCATTCTTCGGCGAAGGCGGTCAATAAACATTCTTCGAGAAATGAGCATCACCCATGTGATCAACTTTGAACGGGTTGGATCATATCGATCTGCGGTGCGCCAAATTTGGACAAAGACTTCCTGTGTGGCGTCTTCAGACTCGGAAACAGAGCCCAAGACCTGACAGGCATTTCGGAAAACCAAGTTTCCAAAGCGGTCATAGAGCGTCCTCAAAGCAGATTCTTTGCCCTGAGCAACTTGTTGCATCAAAATCCAGTCTTCGTTTTCCATGCCCATCTCCTCCTGTCTGGGATCCTTGAAATCGAGGTCGCGAACAACCTTGCATCAAAGATTCAACCATCCAAACAAGTTAAATAAAACTTTTTAAGTTCCTTCCAGCGTTTTTCCATCAAAAACGGCAGTAGAAGAGATCCATCTTCTCCTCTCATACTGATAGTGACACGGATTCGATCCTATGCAAACTTTCTTCGCCATTTTTTCAAAATATCAAGTTAAAAAATTTCGAATAATCGAATAAAAAATGAGATTTCATCTTTCATTATTCAAAATCGGTGCCACAATACAACATATAGGTGGTAGGGAAAACTCTGACCGATTCGTTTGGAGTTATACATGCTCTCGAGGACATCCGAAAAACTTCGGAAACGAGAATATTGGCTGGATCTCCCCAAGATCCGGTCTTTGCGGTCCTCGAATCACACCCAAAACGGTTTTACGATTATTGAACTGCTTGTAACGATTGCCATCGTTGCGATATTGATGAGCATCATGATGCCGGGATTCCGAGCAGCTCGTGAAAGTGCAAATCGAATTCAGTGCAGTTCGAATCTACGACAGATTGGTTTGGCAATCTATTTATATGCATTTCAAAATGGCGAACATTTGCCAGAAACAATTTTTGATAACAGTGGAAACGCCAAGCAATCAGAAATGATGGCCTTGACCACAGGGTCTATGTCAGACTCGCCCTCCTCTGGGCAATGGGATGGACTCGGTCTGCTCATAGGAGATGGAAATAATTTTCTCGATAATCCTCACTGCCTCTTTTGTCCATGCCACCATGGAAACCACGACTTCCAACAACTTGATGCGAATGCGAAATCTTGTCCAACGCGGATCTATTCGAACTATCACTTCATCGGCGATACTGACAACTCGAATCATCAACCAAGATATTTGTTCAATCAAACATCCGAAAATCCTCTTGTGGTTGATGGCATGCGCGAAGAATTAGACATCAACCATTTGACCGGAACAAACACACTTCGTGGAGATGGTTCCGTTCGATTTTGGTCGGATCATTCAATGCATTTACGAAACAAAATGAGCGCTGTTACTGTCGACAACCCTCTATCCGAGAACGCTTACAACGAACTCTGGAAGAGTTTTGCCAAATAATTTTAAGATTTTCTGAAGCTTTACATTTCGTTCAATCCGGCTTTTCGTTTACAAGAATCGTCGCAATCTGCATGCGATGCGCTCCAGAGCCAGTATCGATGATTTCGTAATGCAGGACTGTGACATGGGGCCCCAACAACAATTGATCGATATGTAAGAGCGGAAAAATGCGCGGGTATGTTGCGCCAAAGCCAACCCCTGCAATATCAAAAGCATTGCGCATCTTCGGCGCAAATGTTGCGATCGCAGCCCCACCGCGAGCAGTGTTGAAATCTCCAAGGATGATGTCGGGCGCAGGAGTCTCCAGCGCATCAAGGCGCGAGCGTAAATCTGCCAGCATCTTGAATCTGGAAATTGACGGGTTGGAAGGCAAGTCAACCAGGAGCGCTCCCCAAGATGCATTGCCTTTCCATGGTGCAAATCGTACAAATGCAGCGGTTGACTTTGCGTCGTCATAGAGCGGACTCGCTTCGAGAATCGGCACTCGACTCACGACTGCAAATCGGCCAATCGAAATCGCT
>CAJCCX010000076.1 GCA_903961015.1 uncultured bacterium | reverse complement strand
GACAACTGCCGCCGCTGCAATCGCTGTTGGCAAGCCGAATCCAAGCCAAATCACCAAGAGTGGCGCAACTGCAACAAGTGGAACCATCTGCAAAATTGTTGCCAGCGGATAAAGCGATCTGCGCAGAAATGGAACCGCCGCGATCATGCTTCCAACGAGGATTCCAATCACAGCAGCGATGACAAAACCAATCGTGGATGCCATCGCAGTTTGTATCGCACCACCGATCAATCGATCACTACTCGCCCACATCGTTTGTCCAATCGCCAATGGACTCGGCACGAGATATGCGCTGACGCCACTCATCATCACTGCGATCTGCCACGCGACAAGAATGAATGTGACAGCAATCACAGGCGCGGCAATCATGCGAATTGATTTCATGACTCGCATCATGCGACAACGACTCCTGCAGCGCATGCGAGCGATCTCATCACGGTCTCGACTTCCAACAAGAATGCAGCGCTTGTTCGGTCGCGAGCGTTCCTTGGCAATGCGACCTTACGAATTTCGTGGATCGATCCCATATTCATCACAATAATTTGATCTGCAAGCCACACTGCTTCAGAAACCGAATGCGTGATGAGCATCGTGGTTGCTCCAGAAACTTGCCAAACTCTGAATATCTCTTCGTCCAATTGCATGCGCGTGAATTCATCGACGGCACTGCAGGGTTCGTCCAACAGCAAGACATCGGGACTGGTCACAAGCGTCCGCGCGAGTGCGACTCGCATTCGCATTCCACCCGATAGCTGCGCAGGCAGCCTCGCTTGCGCCGAAGAAAGTCCAGCAGCTGCGATCACTTGATTCGCACGAGCGATTCGTTCGTTGCGCGAAACTCCCGCCAATTCCAGTGGAAGCGCGACATTGTCCGTGACATTTCTCCACGGAAGCAATCGCGCGTCTTGAAAGCAGACCGAAAGATTTTCACTTGCTCGTGCATACGCAGCGCCATCTGGGCCGATCAGTTTGACTGAGCCCGTTGTTGCGCGCTCAAGTCCCGCGGCAATGCGAAGGAGCGTTGTCTTGCCGCAACCACTTGGCCCGATGACTGCAGTCAGACCCCCAGCAGGAATTGAAAACGAAACTTCCTTCAGCGCATAAACGCCACCAGAAAAAATCCGCGAGACGCTTTGAAAATCCAGAGTAGGAAGTTTGCGAATCATCCCGTTTTTAGATCAATATCAGCAGCCTCACCTTGAGGAAGCTTCTTGGTCAATTCCGCTTTGAACTTGACTGGATCAACCGACGATGGCAATTTTCCAACGACCACGATCTGTTGCTTGTGTTCATATTCCTCCGCCGATGACGTTCGACCGCCCGCAGTGCGAATCATCTCCATCAGTGCGATGAGAGTTCCCTTGGAATCTGCGCTTTTTCCAAGCTTCAAGCGAATGCGGAATCCAACATTCGAGTCCAGCCAGAAAATCAGCAGCCATGCGAAGACTGTAAAAAAGACAGCCATCGCAAGTTCGCCCAGACCTGCTGCAAGTCCAACGACCACGACCATGATCGCCTTCCCCGTGACCTTTGGATTATCCAGCACGGTCCTGAAGCGAATCAATCCGCCGATACCGAAAATGACCAATGCCATTGTGGGTTCGACACGAACAAGTTCCGAAACAATCGCTCCAACCATTGCAAGCACGATCAAAGTATTGCGCTGCTCCAAATCCTCGACGGGATCTCCCTTGCCTGATCGACGAGGATGCCACGCGATTGCTAATCCACAAAGTGCTGAGACTGCCAGACCAAGCAGCAGCGATCCAACAAACCACGGATTCGTAAAGTGCTCGATCGAGCTTTGCACACTCTTTGCATTCATGGGTTGTTTCGACTGTTGTTCAAAAAGTGGAATCATTGAAGTTCCCTTTTCAAACATTGCGAATAATGGAGTTGGGCAGAAATTCATAAATTGCATCGTGCGTCTATTATCCCCATAAACCATGAAAGAGCGCAACTCAACACAGAGCCATTCCTTCAAGTCCTGCAACGTACTCATCATCACAACGCTCCTTTTCGCTGCATTTCTGCCCATCGCCTGCAAACCAATCAGCGAAATGGAAGCACAAGCCGCACCTGACGAGTCGAAGTACGACGGTGGTAAAAAAGACAAAGAAAAAGACAAGAGCAAAGACAAGCACGGCGAGCAATCATCTGAATCATCTTCTGCAAACGCCGCAGACAAAACCGGAAGTGATGCAGACAATCGCAAAGGTGCGCACGGCCACGATCAACCGAAAACCGCTGCCAAGTGGTACATCACGATGCACGGCCAACCAAGTGGAAACACTGTGCATGCACTGAGTGGCGAGGGCGAAATGCTTGGCAACATTCTTGAGCCCATTCCGGAATCTGCTGGCGGAGATGCGAAAGGTGTGCGAGGAATGTTGCACACGGGCGAGCATGGAATCTTGCTGGTCAGCGCGAGCATGGAAAACACAAGATTGCTGCGTTATGGCGCGCCAACTGCTGATGGAACGCTGCCATTCGAATCCGTTTTCGCAACGAAGGAGCTGAGTGATCCGAATCTCGTGCACTCATACGCCCTCGCAGTCGGAGCCGATGGAACTGTTTATGCGTCGAATCAAGACACAAACACAGTGACCGCATACGAAGGCATCGGCACAGCGCATCCAGGTCAACCCGTTCCAGTTCCTGCGGAAATCGTGGGACTTGGAATCCCAGTTGGAACGGTCGTACCCCGCGCGCAAGTTTCTCCGCAGGGAATCACTGAAATTCGAGGCATTGCAATTGGCGCAGATGGACTGCTCTATGTGTGCGACCGTGGCGCATCGCAAGTCGTTGTCTTCGATCCCAAGACAGGACTGCGCAAGAGTGTTCTTGCCGACGCATCGAATGGACTGAAGCATCCGATCCAACTTCTTTTTGCACCAGATGGTTTCACCGTCTATCTGACAGACAATGGCGTGCCTGCGATTTTCCGGATCAATGTGAAGACCGGCGACATCATTCTGTTTGCCAACACTGCGACGGGTTGCCCTGCCCTTCCAAGTTCGCTCGCATTGGACAATGAACATCTCTATGTTGGCGATCGAAAAAAGAAACAAATTATCCGCTTCAAAATCGCCAATGGTGAATGCGACAAGAAACCATTCTCTGAATCTTTGCCAGATGCTCCAGAGTTCATGATTCCATCGACACCGATGCGGCCTGCGAGCAAAGCCCAGCCGACCAAAGTTCCCTAAAATTTATTCTTGATTCGCGCTCAATCGATTCACTCGCAAATCAACTGCACGCGGAGCATCTGCGTGAGCGACGAGATATGCATGGTGCGGCGTCCCGCCCGCAAAATCTTCGGGGATGGTGTACTTCGTGATATCGCGCATCACCGCGTTTTGTGGCAGTAATTCTGGCGCAGGCGAAAATCCTCGCGCATTTGTGCTGAACCAAATCTGACCCTGCGGACTGAGCCACGGAAGAGTCATTTCGATCAACCGCGGCCAATCTCGTTCGACTGAAAAACTATCGACCGCCATTCGTTTCGAGTTGGAAAAAGTCGGCGGGTCAAGAACGATGATGTCAAACGCATCGCCCGCGCGAGGACCCGCTTCAAGCATTTGCAAACAATCTGCTTGAACAAATCGGTGCGCATCATCGACTTCAAATCCATTCAACTTCATATTTCTGCGAGACCACTCTTGATATGTGTTGCTCATATCAACGGTCAACGTCGACGCGGCTCCCCCTGCGGCGGCATAAACCGTAAACGATCCCGTGTACGCAAAGAGATTCAGCACGCGACTCCCCATCGATCGCTCGCGCACCATCGATCGCGTCGTGCGATGATCAAGAAAAAGTCCGGCATCGAGATAGTCCGAGAGATTGACCTCAAACTTCAACCCCTGCTCGCCGACATTTCGGATGACTTCCGTTTGACCGATCCGTTCATACTGCGCGATCCCCCGTTGCCGTTGACGATGCTTGATAAAGAGATGGCTCGGATCGACTTGAAGCGCGCGGTGAATGTGTTCGAGACACAATTGGTGAAATGCGGCCTCTGCCTCGGGAGTGTCGTCGCGAGTTCGCGGGTGAAACCACACAAGGACATCGCCGTCATACCAATCGATCACCAGAGGAAACTCTGGGATATCACGCTCGTACAGCCGAAAGCACGGCGCGGCAATTCGCCGTGACCATTTCTGCAAGTGGCGCATTCGTTTTTCGAGTCGATTATCAAGCATCTGGTCAATAAGTCCTTCGAGTTGTCAATTCATTGGTAATCGGTACACTGCCGAACTCAATTTCGCAACTATATATAAAGGATCCAAACACATGGTTCGACTCATGCTTGCGCTGTTTTCTCTCTGTCTTCTAACGCCAGCTGCTTTTGCAGGTGAGGCGGACTTGAAGGTTCCTTCACTAACACAAGTTCAGTTTGACGTTTTTGGAACAGCTATTTCGGGCATAGGGATTCTCTACTTCGGGCTCCTCGTCTGTGTTGCAGCCTGCATTTTCGGCTTGTTGCAATACAAGCAGACCAAGGCCCTGCCTGCGCATGAATCCATGCTTTCTGTCTCCAACATCATTTGGGAGACATGCAAGAGTTATCTCTTTCAACAAGGCAAGTTCCTTGTATGGCTTTGGATTCTGATTGCGGCTTGCATTGTCTATTACTTCGGAATTCTCGAGCATAAGTCAGGCGGCGATGTCGCCATGATTTTGGCGGCAAGCGTGCTGGGAATCCTCGGATCGTACGGCGTTGCTTGGTTCGGTATTCGAATCAACACGACAGCGAATAGCCGCGCAGCCTTCGCAAGTTTGCGCGCTGCTTCACTTCCCGTGCTTGGAATCCCGCTGAAGAGCGGCATGAGCGTTGGACTGTTGCTCGTCTCAGTCGAACTCTTCTTCATGATCTGCATTCTTGTATTCCTTCCAACCGCACTGGTCGGTCCTTGCTTCATCGGTTTCGCAATCGGTGAAAGTCTCGGCGCAAGCGCGCTTCGCATCTGCGGTGGAATCTTCACCAAGATCGCAGACATCGGCGCGGATCTCATGAAGATTGTTTTCAAACTTCCAGAAGATGATCCGAAGAATCCAGGCGTGATCGCAGATTGCACTGGCGACAATGCAGGCGACTCTGTCGGACCAACTGCAGACGGCTTCGAAACATACGGCGTGACGGGCGTTGCTCTGATCGCATTCTTGGCTTATTCGATGGGCGAAGTCAATCCAAGTCTCTGCGCAACGCTCATCGTTTGGCTCTTCGCCATGCGAATTCTGATGGTCATCACCAGTCTCGTTTCGTACTTGATCAACGAAGTTATTTCGAAGGCTCGCTTCGGCGAATTGGCCGATTTCGACGAAGAAGCACCACTTACTTCGCTCGTCTGGCTGACTTCAATCATCTCGATCGGCGTGACATTCATTGCAAGTTATGTCTTGCTTGGAAATATCCGTCTTGAATCAGAGACCGTCGCAACTCTTGTTACAGCAACACCAATTGCAGCGGGAACACTTGTCGAACAAACGACAACGATCACAGACAAAACGAAATATCTGCCTGACCTCTGGTGGATTCTCTCTGTGATTATTTCGCTCGGCACAATTGCTGGCGCACTGATTCCAGAATTCACAAAAGTGTTCACAAGCACGAAGTCTCGCCACGTGAAGGAAGTTGTCAACGCCAGCAAGCAAGGTGGAGCAAGTTTGTGCATCCTCTCTGGTTTGGTTTCTGGAAACTTCTCAGCGTTCTGGAATGGTTTGGTCATTCTCTCGCTGATGGGTCTTGGCGTTTGGTGCGCTACTGCTGAAGACATGATCAGAATCATGCCAGCGGTTTATCCTTTCGCAGCTCCGATCTTCGCGTTCGGTTTGATTGCGTTTGGATTCCTTGGAATGGGACCAGTCACGATCGCTGTTGACTCGTTCGGTCCAGTCACGGACAACGCGCAAAGCGTCTACGAATTGAGCCAAATCGAGAAGATTCCTAATATCAAGGAAGAGATCAAGTCGAAGTTCGGATTCACTCCAAACTTCGAAACTGCCAAGCACAAACTTGAAAAAGGCGACGGCGCAGGCAACACATTCAAGGCAACTGCAAAACCAGTTCTCATCGGAACTGCAGTCGTCGGTGCGACCACCATGGTCTTCGGCATCATCTTGGCGCTCATCGGCGTCGAGACTGCATCGTTGCTCGGGGGAATCGTGAACACTGCTGACCCTGCATACAAGGTTGCGCTCGCGCAAGGTGTGCAAACCGTCGTCGGCAAACTCTCGATCGTTCAGCCTGCAATTCTGCTGGGACTCCTCATGGGTGGATCAGTCATTTACTGGTTCACAGGAGCAAGCACCCAAGCCGTTGTGACGGGCGCGTACGGAGCCGTGGTCTATATCAAGAACAACATCAATCTTGAGAAGGCAACTGCAAGCATTCAGGACTCGAAAGAAGTTGTGCGAATCTGCACGGTCTATGCACAGAAGGGCATGATCAACATCTTCATCGTCGTCTTCTGTTTGTCGTTGGCACTCCCCTTCTTCGATCCGTTCTTCTTCATTGGATATCTGATTGCCATCGCGTTCTTCGGTCTTTTCCAAGCCATTTTTATGGCGAACGCCGGTGGTGCTTGGGATAATGCCAAGAAGATCGTCGAAGTCGACATGCGCGCCAAGGGAACCCCGCTTCATGAAGCAACCGTCGTTGGCGATACCGTCGGCGATCCCTTCAAGGACACCAGTTCCGTCAGCTTGAATCCGGTGATCAAGTTCACCACGCTTTTCGGCTTACTTGCAGTTGAAATCGCAGTCACGATGCAGAATCAGAACACGAAAATTGCAATCGGCACGACATTCCTCGTGATCGCTTTGATCTTCGTTTATCGATCCTTCTATTCGATGCGAATTCCAGCCGACGCAAAGAGCTGATTCAAAAGTCTCGATCCAAAAACGCCGTATCATCAACATTGATGATGCGGCGTTTTCTTTTGCTCTCTGCGATACTTGGCTTTGCCTCTGTGCTGTGGATGAGTTCTGCTACTGCGCAGACTGCTGCGCAAACTTCGGCGCAGACGCCGACGCAGAGTGCTGCGGTCATTGATCCGGCGATTGCGCGCCACGCAGCAGAAGAAGACTCCAAGATGCCCAAGTGGCTGGTGGATGACATCGAAAAATATGGAGCAGTCTCGCTCTTTGGTGCGTTCGTAATTTCTGGAATTGGATTGCATCTCTCTGAAGACTTGATCTTGATTCCAGCTGGATGGTTGGCTGCACATGATTTAAAGATGTTTGTGCACTTCTGGATCTGGGCATACTTAGGAATCGTCGTAGGCGATGGGCTTTGGTTCTTCATGTGCTCGACATTTGGAACGCGCTTCCTGCATTCGAAATGGTTCAAGCGCGTTTTGCATCCAAGGCGATTGCTCGAAGTGAAACATCAGATCGACGCACGCGGATCGCTTGTGCTGCTTGCTGCGCGTTTCATTCCTGGCACGCGAACGCCGGTGATCACGATGTGTGGTTTGATGCATATGGCGTGGTGGAAATTTCTACTCGTGGAATTGTCCTGCGTGATCGTGACCGTGCCGCTGCAGATGTTGGTTGGTGTGATGGGAGCGCGTGCGGCGCGACAGGCTGGCGTTACAAATATCACGCATCAAGCGCTCGTCGGCGTTGCATTCACACTTGGATTCGTGTTGTTGATGTACTTCGGGCATCTGTGGCTTGCGGCGCGCAAGTCCAAGAAACGCGCGCCTCGTGCGCCCGCTCGTTGGCTGAAGCTTTATCACGCTACAAAGCGGCTGGTTGTGCGGCCCGAGCCTCCGGTCGCGCGATAGACTTTGACGGCAATTGCAAGGGATCGCGAGTGGCATTACACTCATCCACTCGCATCAGTTGGGCGAATACTCAAGCGGTCAACGAGGACAGATTGTAAATCTGTTGGCTACGCCTTCGAAGGTTCGAATCCTTCTTCGCCCATTGTTTCACTTTGCAGGGTTTTGCACACAGTCGCAAGACCACGCACAACGTCGTAAGGCGCAAGGGGTTGAGTTCCAAATTGCGAGAATGTGCAAACAGGTGCGGCTTGGTGCTGCACCGCATTTTGCACCTTGAATGCACCGCTTTCTGCACCGCTTATTTTGGAGACTTTCTTTGAGGCTCCAGCGGGTTTCTTTATTCCCTTGTGCTGAATCCAATCACCCGTTCCAGTTGCTGCTTGAACATGCAAACAGGAAGTGAGGTTTATGCCATCGACAACAACAAGGCCAACTTTTGTGTCTCGAATCTGGCGTTGAAGCCTAAAAATGTTCTAGAGCAAACGAGTTACCGCATTACCAATGAAACAGTTCCATCGAATGACAAAGAGAAGTCACTTGGAGTGAAGCCATTCAACCTGCCTCCATAACTGATGGAGCGGGGTGTTTTCTTATGAGGGTTATGGATTTCTCACGACACGGAAACCGACATCGATGTAGGCGACGACCGGGTAGTCGCTGAGGCGCCGCGAGCCACGGCAGTTGTAGGAACTGAAGGTCCAAGAGCCGCCGCGTAGCAGACGATACGAGCCGGTAGCCGGTCCTGTAGGGTTGGTCACCCTTGCTGATGAATAAGGCTGATACCAATCCTGGCACCACTCCCAAACATTGCCGATCGTGTCATAGAGACCCAAGGCGTTTGGAAGTTTGGTGGCAACTGGTTGTGCGCCGAAATTAGTCCAGTTTTGGTAGTACCACGCAATTGCGTTTAATTCGCCATAACGCGCAGTCGTCGTCCCTATTCGGCATGCGTATTCCCATTCTGCTTCGGTTGGCAAGCGCAAACCGGTCGCACTATTGAAACTTTGAATCGTGTTCCAAGAGACTTGTTCGACTGGACGATCAAAGCTTCCTGGGTATCCGTTCCCTGCAACGAAATAACTCGGATTGCTCCCCATCTTTGCCTGCCACTGCGCCTGAGTCACTTCGGTTTTGCCCATATAAAAATCATTCGTCAACGTGACTTGATGCGCAGGGCTTTCATCGCTGTAACACTCTGCATCCCCAGGACTGCAGCCCATCATGAAAGTTCCGCCTGGAACCAACAGCATCTCGATGTTGCTTGAAGTGTCTTTAATTCTCCACGCAAATCCACTTGCCACAATCGCAGCACGAAGATTGGCATCGGCTACAACGGCAGGATCTGGTAACGCTTCCAACATCGTTGCCCAAGCGGGAACGACGACGGAAATGTAGGAAAAACCATTCAATGAGGTCAGAGTTCCTGCCGAGGTTGTCACAACCACATCTGCTGGACCAAGTTTTCCTGTTGGAGTCACCGCCGTAATAGTTGTCGGCGAAACTACAATCAAGTTTGTCGCAGGCGCACCGCCGATGGTCACGCTGGTTGCACCACCAAGATAATTTCCCGAAATAGTGATGAGCGCACCGCCACCAACCACACCAATATCTGGAACAATCGAAAGTATGGACGACGACGCATACGAAAATGCATTCTCAAATGTCGATGTGCGACTTGGCGTCGTGATAGTGATGCTGACCGAGCCAGCCGCATGCGCTGGAGTCACCGCAGTGATTGTTGTTGAAGAAACCACCACCATGTTTGTCGCTGGTGCGCCACCGATCGTCACGCTTGCCGCACCCGTGAAGTAAGCACCTGAAATCGTGATCGGCGTTCCGCCAACAATGGTTCCTTGACCTGGTGCAATCGATGCAATGAATGGCGGACATGGGCCCCAACCCGCAAGCAGCTGTCCAAGATCATTTCCAGTCACTACACCATCACCGTCAATATCGGCTGGGCAGTTTGTGCAAGGACCCCAACTTGAGAGGGTTTGCGCCAAGTCGACTCCATCGATGATTCCACTTGGAACAACATCGCCAAGGCACTGCGCGTGCACCGACGAAGTTGAAACACCGAAAGTCATAGTGACTGCGGCGACGAGTGAAAGCAGAATATTTGGCGATTTCATATTTGGACACCTAAAGTTGAACAACTGGAAAATGTGAAACGCATTTAAGATAACCCAATGAAACGAAAAGTCCAAAAGAATCTGGGATTCCCTTGACTATGGCGTTGTTGGGCGCAACGACAACTTAGTGACGAATAACTTTGGACTCAGAGATATGTCGAGAGCGTTATGGATTGATTAAGTTCAGAGGGCAAATCCGAAGGTGGAATTAGATGGATCCGCATGCATGCGACGTCTATAGGTTCTCTGTCAGCAAAACGCACTTTGGATTTCGCTTCACTGTGGTGCGAACCCATCCACACTCAATTTCTCAATCACTACTGATGCGCTGAACTGGATTTGCATGAAGATGCGATGAGCATGATGCCTGAACGTGTTTCCACTGGCAACGCACTCCACAATCTGATCAACTTCTGCAGATCAGGATCATCATGTGCAGGAATATGCCATCCTGCAGCATCTGCATCGCATTCAGCACCACTAGTTTTAAAAACATCACTATTCCCCATTGTTTCACTTTGCAGGGTTAGTCAGATTTGCCCCCCCGTGTTACGGGCAAATCTTAAGGTTGCAGCACTGCGTTCTGCCCGCAACACGCTGTCCTAATACAGGAGGCAACCCAAAGTAATCCGCAGTCACACACGCCTCAACTGTAGGATTTCATGATGTCACCAACCGGGCGCACGGATATTTTCCCATCGACTCATGCGACATGGTTGCACACGCGCATCGAGAGTGTGTGCGATACGAATACAGCGACGTCGGCGCTCGCCGCGCGCGAACTGCGCGAGCATCTGATGTTGCGATATCACAAACCACTCTGTGCATATGTGCGTGGAAGTTCACTGCGCACGCTCGGCGAGCCCGAGGAGTTGGTTCACGAGTTCTTCGCACGCGCGCTTGCCGACGATATGTTTCTGGTGCGGTGGAAGGCGCGAGGAAATCCACTTCGACGATGGATGATGAATGGCTTGCTGCTGCACGCGCGCGGAGTCGTGCGCGATCGTGCAAGAAACCGCGAGCATTCAGCCAAAAATCCAAGTGTCATCGATTCGATCGCACAGTCGTCCGAGCCTTCGGCTGAACAAGCTTTCGAGAGCGCGTGGGCGATGGCGATGCTCGACGCGGCGTGTCAAGATGTGCAAGACTCATTCGCCAAAGATGATCGTGCGCAGGCCTTCGATATTTTTCGCAAGCATGTTATTGATGGCAAGTCGTATCCCGAGGTTCACGCGCAACTCGGTGTCGATCCAGTGCGATGTGCGACGGAGGTGCGTGCGGTCACGCGTGCACTGCGCGATTCGTTGCTCGAGCGATTGCGCGAAGATGGCGTGACTGGCGAAAGTATCGATGCCGAGGTGAGCGCGATCTTGCGATTGATCGGACAGACGTGAGCGATGTCGGACGGGGCGCAGAGATTTTCGGCGGATGATTTGCGCAGAGTTGCGCGCAAGCTCGGTGAGGGTGACAGGCACATTGACGGCGTGCGAATTGGGCGCGGACGAGCCCGAATGTGGATTATGACCGCGCTTGCGGTGTGCGCCGTGGTTCTCGCGGTCGGATATTTTGCATTCCCCAGATTTTTTCTGCGTGAACTGCCCACGAGTGGCTTTCTCAAAGCACAAGTCCTTTCTGGATTGACGTCGCCCGAAGGCGATCTTGCGATCCTTGGATCAAGCAGAGATATTCACGGAGAAAGTAAAATGAAGCAGTCCACTATTAAATTCAACTCTCGATTGACCTCCATCGCCGCATCGGCCGTTCTCGCCCTGAGTGCGATTTCGCTCAGTCCTGCAATTACGCCGGCCGCTGCGCAGTCGTGTTCTGGCGACAACAACAACGACGGCATCGTTGATGGAATCGATCTCGCGACTGTTCTTGGTGCTTGGGGATCGTGCCCAGGCGTTGTCACGTCCGTGATTCCGGGGCACGGATCCAATTTGGGCGGCACTCAAATCACAATCAATGGAACCAATCTTTCAGGAACAACTGCGGTGACGATTGGCGGAGTTGCTTGCACCAGCTTGGAAGTTCTGTCGCCGACAGTGGTCAAAGCAGTCACTCCTGCGGGCACAATTGGCGATGCGCCGATTGCGATTGTCTCGAGCAACGCGACATCGCCCGCTCCAACTCCTTTCACGTATGTGCTGCAATCGATCACATCGGTCTCGCCGAATAATGGGATTTATTCGGGTGGTACTGCGATCACGATCACTGGAACTTTCTTGAGTGGAGCGACAATCGTCAAGGTTGGCGGAGTACCTGCAACGAATGTTGTTGCAGTGGATTCGAATACTGTCACAGCCGTCACTCCAGCTGGATCAGTTGGTGCTGCATCAGTCGAAGTGATAGGCGCGAAGGGAACTGCAACGGCGACGAATGCTTTTTTATATATCGCCATCGTCGTTCCGACATGGGCAACGCTGTTGGAAGCATTCCCAGATCCTGCGGTGGTGACCGATGCGAATCTTCGCGCTGCGATTATGGCAAGTGGATTTGCGTGGAGAGTTCGAGATAACGCAGCGAACATCGAAATGTTGTTGGTGCCAGGCGGGACTTTCATGATGGGGTGTAGTCCTGGGGATGCGGAGTGTTCTGGCGATGAAAGCCCTGCGCATCAAGTCACTTTAACGAATGCTTTTTATATGGGCAAGACTGAAGTGACTCAGGCGGAGTGGCAAGCAGAGATGGGGAGCAATCCGAGTTCTTTCGGTGGAAAGCCAAACAACCCTGTTGAAAATGTTTCTTGGGACACGATTCAAAATTTTAATAGTGCGACAGGCTTGCGATTGCCAACCGAAGCCGAATGGGAATTCGCATGTCGAGCAGGGACAACGACCGCGCGTTATGGCGAATTAAACGCAATTGCGTGGTACAACCAAAACTGGACTAATTACGGTACTCAACCAGTTGCGACCAAACTTCCAAATGCACTCGGACTTTATGACACGATTGGCAATGTTTGGGAGTGGTGCCAAGATTGGTATGAGCCTTATGCAGCAGGAAGCGTGACCAACCCCACAGGACCTGCGACTGGTGGTTACCGTTCGGCGCGCGGCGTGTCTTGGGGAGATTACCCCAACAACTGTCGTTGCTCGCAACGCCTCTACTGGGACCCCTTAAACGCCGTCTACAACATCGGCTTCCGCGTCGCGCGCAATCCGTAATCAGTTCACTCACGCATACCTCGCTTGCTTACCCCCCGCTTACCCCCTGTTTACGGGCAAAAAACGTTCACTTTTGGATCATTTTTGCCCGTAACCAGGGGGTCCGCATTTCGCAAGGCGATATCTGCCCGTAAACCCTAAGCCTAAAGCCTAAACCCTAAACCCAAAACCCTAATTCAAAACACGCAGTCCGCAACGACTACATCGCTACATTGTTCTCATGACTTCCTCGGTGCCTCCAATTGATCATTTTCCATCCACGCATCGAACATGGATCGAACAGCACCTGACGATCATCAGCGAAGAACCATCAAGTGCGTCAGCGCATGATGCACACCGCACGCTCTGCGCATTTGTGATGAGCCGCTATCAAGGAGCACTCTGCGCATATGTAAGTGCGACGGGACTGCGCGACCTTGGCGAACCGCAAGAACTCGTTGCGTCG
>CAJCCX010000075.1 GCA_903961015.1 uncultured bacterium | reverse complement strand
CGCTCCGAGTTGGGGAGTCGGAGCGCATCTTGCACGAATCGAAATAGGGTGTTGATCACCTCGGCCACATCGCGAATTTTGACTACAAAGGTGGATGATCCAACATGGCGAGACATTCACCCACGACTACGCGCAACGACTCTGCCATCTATCCCTCAACCATGAGCGCAACCCCAGGTTAGCAACCATTCGACCGTTCACCGCGAGCACATTTTTGCTACATTGCAACCGTTGTGGGCGTGCTGCTAGTGGGTGCGGCGGTGCGCGGTTGGGATAAGAAGCGCCGCGAGTCGGACCAATGTATCAACTACCCGACAGACCGTGCGAGGGTGTTTGTTGATTTGCAAATGTGAGATCTTGCATCAACTGCTCGCGAAACTGCTGCTGCAGCAATTCGCGCCGCTGAGCGCTGCACTCTGCGCTTTGAACAATTAATTGCTCAAGTAACTTTGCTCTAGTTGTGTCGCTGCTGGCGTTGGCTATGACAGACTTTAAGTCACCAAGGCCGATTAGTGGCTTGAGGTAGGTCATTGCCAGCCCTTCCGCCCCTGATGTCTTACCCTTAACTAAGTAGTGGGGAAGATGTAAATCCAAGAGGCATGACGCATCCAAGATCGCTTTGTCCAAGGCTTTATCTGAGATTCTGGAATGCCGAGTCATGGATAAATCGAGGATGCCCGCGAGCCATAGTGGGAGCAACTTGGGATACTTCACCAGAAATATCCACGCCGCTGGGAGCCTGACTCGCCGTAAGAGATTTTCAATCCCAGACTCAGGCTTTATCCGTCCAATGATCTGAATTCGAATGCCCTGCTGTTGGAGCCACGCGCGTTCCATACATAAGTCTGCAAGGCTTTCATAGTCGCGCCGCTGAGAACTGATTTCCCCGACCACGGCGATGGCTACGTTTGTGTTTCCCCTTGGTACTCGGTCATCGGCGCACGCATCATGCATTCCTATCGCAGGCATAATGAGTGCGCTGCGAAACCGATCTGGAAACAATGATTGACAATAATTACCTGTCTGCGTGCTCAAAGAAACAATCGATATCTTTTTACAATCTTCGGGGCTTAGCATTTCAATCAATCGAGCGGCGTCGACATCGGGATTGTGAATGACGATGTAAACAAGCTTGTCAACACTGAGCGCGCGCTTGACGAGCGTAAACATGTCTTGAATGCGGGTGTTCGCGCGCGCGGCGTGCTGGGACTGCTGCGTTGATTTTGGCACTGGAGGCACGGTGCCTATGAAGATGGCGTCGGCGCCTTCAATGAGCGAATCCGTCTCCTCGGAATTCTGAGATAAAGCAACTTTGAACGGAGTGCTGTTTAAATCAGCAACAGCCTTTAGTTTTTCAAAGCTCGAACCTCCAATGCGTCCGATGGCTCTCTGAATTCCCATCCGTGGCGAGATGACCGTGGTTGGTATCTGAAGTTCAACGGTGTGCTTACAAATAGCAACCAGAACTTCCAAGTGAAAGGTCATGAATTCGATAGCAACTATGGACCGTCCTTGGCTGATACGAGCGCGAGGGTTGATTGGTGCTTTGCTCAAAGTACTGTGCTCGCGAGTGCCAATGTCCATTTGAATATCGCTAGCTTCATTGCTGAACGATGTCAACGTGCTTGCATCACGTTGTTACCTGAAAGATACCTCTAGCCTTCCGTATCAAGAAGGCAGTTTCCCTTCTTCGGCCGTGTTGATTGGGCTTGTGACAAGGGGACCCATGAATGCACCATCCGTCGAATCAACACAACCACTTTCCGAAGGCCGTAAAGGACCGTCAGAAGCAATTTGTACTGCATCAGCAGCGCAACGATCTTGACGTTTAAATCATTGGACTGACGATGAAGGCTGACGGGAATGGGGCGGATTGATTCTAGAT
>CAJCCX010000074.1 GCA_903961015.1 uncultured bacterium | reverse complement strand
GAATTCTTCGTGTTGAACCGTTCAGCGCAGGAAAATATTTGTTGGGCTTGTACCGAATCGAACATGGACAAGTCGAAGGCTCCGGCGGGTAAAGTTTTGGCATGTTGACAACAATCATTTCCTTGATCGCACTCTGTACTGGACTGACACAAGCAGATTCGATCGTGGCCTCAAAAGGCATCGCAATTTCTGGAGTTGCACGATCAGCAAGATCACCTATCCAAATTGATGGCGTTGCTGCGCAAATTGTTGCTGGCATATTTCATCCGCAGGCAGGTGATCGTGTTGAAATTCCGCTGCCGATTTCTGCTGAAAAGTCAGCTGAAAAAAACGGCATTTGGGCAGAAATCAAGCCAGACGAAAATGGAATCTTTGATTCCACTTCGTTCTCGGGTGGCTATCTCGTGCTCTCATTTGAAAGCCCCGCAAATCAAATGATGCTCTTGGAAGCCACCGGTCACGGCATGGTTTACTTCAATGGCCCGCATATGGGCGATCCATACGCAACTGGATATCAACGCATTCCACTCGAAATAAAAAAGGGAACAAACCAATTTATCTTCGCAGCAGGCCGCGGATCTATTTCAGCAAAGCTTGTCGCCCCGCGTATCAACGGACCGCAGTTTGATACGCGAGATCTGACCGCACCAGATCTTGTTGTTGGCGAATCACTGGATGCGTGGATTGGAATTCGAATCATCAACGCGGCAAATTTTCCTGCAACAAATCTTGCGATCGAAATCGAATCGCAAGATGGCATCACGACACGAACGCCAGTCGCGATGATCGTGCCACTTGGAATTTTCAAGGCGCCTGCGCGGATTCGAAGCGGTGCATTTGGACTTGAAGGTCCAGCTCGATTTCGCGTCGCACTCGTTCGCGCGGATTCTCCAGATGGAGATGCCAAAGGAGTGCTCGACGAAACAACGATCGAGCTGACGGTGAAATCTTCAACCGCAACACGCAAAGAAACTTTTCAAAGCAAGATCGAAGGCAGTGCGCAATATTTTGCTGTTGTTCCTGCCGCAAAGCCAGATGCGAAAAGCGAAGCCCATCCAGGAATCGTTCTTTCTCTTCATGGCGCAAGTGTTGAAGCGCTCGGTCAAGCACAGTGCTATACGCCACGCGATTGGGCATTCATCATCGCACCAACCAATCGAAGACCGTATGGTTTCGACTGGGAAGATTGGGGACGAATCGATGCGCTTGAAGTTCTCGATACAGCACACGAGCGATTTCGCACCGATCCACAGCGCCAGTGGTTGACTGGTCACTCGATGGGCGGACATGGAACGTGGCAAATTGGTGCACAAAACAACGATCTTTTTGCAGCGATTGCTCCGAGCGCTGGTTGGATTTCTTTCTTCACATATGTCAAGGCTCCAACGGCCGCAATCGACGCGAACGATTTCGTTGGAAAAATTCTTGATCGCTCTGCAAATCCAAGTCGCACCTTGCTCTTAAAAGACAACTATGCATCACAAGGTGTTTATGTCTTACATGGAGATGCGGACGACAATGTTCCCGTCACTGAAGCGCGAGAGATGCGCGCGCAACTTGGATCGTTCCACCCAGACTTCGCATATCACGAACAACCCGGCGCTGGTCATTGGTGGGGAAACGAATGTGTCGACTGGCCGCCGCTTATGGATTTTCTCAAGGCTCGCATCTTGCCTCTGCCAGAATCTCGCAATCATATTTCTTTCACAACTATCTCTCCAAACAATCACGCAACAAATGGTTGGGTGACAATCGATGCACAGTTGGTCGCTCTCGAACCAAGTCACGCGGATATGACAATTGATCGCAAGGCGAAGTCTGTCAGCGGCACAACTTCAAATGTCGCAAGGCTTGGACTTTCAGTTGATCTCGATGGAGACGATGATCAAATCGCGCTCGATATCGACGGAGTGAAACTGCTTGCAACAGAACCAGATGGTGGCGACCTTCTTTGGATCGAGCGAACACTCTCGCCAGACGGAACGATCACACCGTGGCAAATAAGCACTCCACCAAATCCAAATCAAAAGTGCGCTGCGCGCATGGGGCCTTTTAAAACTGCGTTTACAAATCATCCTGTCTTTGTCTATGGAACTACAGGTACGTCAATCCAAACAACAGCATTGTTGGCGAAAGCTCGATACGACAATGAACAGTTTGTCTATCGCGGCAATGCATCATTCGAGATCGTCGACGACAAATCTTTTCTGCAATCTGCAAACTCACGTTTCAAAAATCGAAATGTCATTCTCTATGGCAACGCAGACACAAACGCTGCTTGGAATTCTCTGCTTGCCACATCGCCAATCACTGTGCGCAACAATGAAATCATTGTGAAAACTTCCGACAGCGCTACAACAACAATCAAGGGGGATGATCTTGGCGCAGTCTTTGCATTTCCTCGTCCAAATTCCGACACCGCACTTGTCGGCGTCGTAGCTGGAACAGGCGCTGCAGGCCAAAGTCTGCTCGATCGGGCTCCATACTTTGTTGCTGGAACGGGATATCCAGACCTGACTATTTTTCGGGCAAACATGCTCGAAATCGGCTCTGTGGGCGTAGTTGGTGCCGCATTTTTTAGCAACGATTGGACACTT
>CAJCCX010000073.1 GCA_903961015.1 uncultured bacterium | reverse complement strand
GAAAGCATCAACATATTGAAAAAGCGCGTTGTTTATATCGCCTGGCTCGGTGGGACTTTGTCGACCTGTGAATATCTTGCCCATCTTTTTCTGCACTTCTTTTGGGGGATCTGCGATGAATATCGCGTTCCCAAGGCTCTTGCTCATCTTGTTCACGCCGTCGATTCCCATCAGACGTCCAACCACTCCAACATCTGCACGAGGAATTGGAAAAGTTCCACCCAATTTTTCATGGTCAGCATCTTCTGCATGTTCAGAGACGCCGCAGAAAATCTGATTGAATCTGCGAGCAACTTCGCGCGTCATTTCGAGATGCGGAACTTGGTCCTCACCAACCGGCACGCCCGTGGGGCGAAACGCCAAGATGTCTGCAGTTTGGCCAACGGCATAGAGTGGAAAGCCGAATGAATAAGTCTCACCAAGATTCTTGATCTTGATTTCGTCCTTCAGCGTTGGATTGCGCATCACACGATTGAACGGCAGAAGCATTGCGAAAAGAAAAGTCAATTCTGCAATTGCCGGCACTTCACTCTGCAAGAAAATCGCCGACAACTTGGGATCAATTCCCATCGCAAGATAATCCCGCACAATCTCGATCGAATCGCGGCGAATATCAGCGGCATGATCGACACGCGTCGTGAATGCATGCATATTGGCGATCAGAAAATAACACTCGTGAGTTGGTTGCAATTCCACGCGCCGTTTGACGCTGCCGACCCAATGCCCTAAATGCAATGTTCCAGTTGGAGTGTCGCCAGTCAGAATGCGCGGCTTGGAATTTGGTGCGTTGTTCGAAGGCATGCTGCTGTTGATCCTACGAAACTCTCGGTTGCTTCGCCGCCATCAACCAAACCAGAAGATCATCAGATTGACAAGATTGAAAAGCGAATGCGCCGCAATTGGCGCTGCGATTCGCCCTGTGCGCTGCATCAACCAACCAAGAATCAGCGCGAGTAAAAAAAGAGTCGCCAGTCCAGATGCCATTGCTCCTGCTGCAAGGACTGGGATATGGACTGCGGCGAAAAACGCGCTGGTGATAATGATCGCCCACCACGGCGAAAATCCTGAACCACGAATCCCCATTTGCATCGCTCCACGAAATGTGAACTCTTCAGTGATCGGTGCACAAAGGATGACGATGACGACCATCGCACTCTTCAGCTTCATGTCTGGCGAATTGCGCAGAAGATCAAAGGTGGTATGCCCCTCCACTGGCGGCTCAAGACCGCCGAGATAAAGTTGGACCGACGCAACAATGCTGCCGACCGCTTGCAGTGGAAACCACGCGATCAGCAAAATGAATGCGCCAAAGAAGATCGACCGAAGAATTCCCCAAGGAGCAGCAGTGGTTGGTGCGGAGAGAACAGGCGAATCGATTGAAATCGATTTGCTGCGACGAAGGGTGAAGAAAAGCAAGAGTGCTTGCACGATGAACGCGCCAAATCCAGCGACAACCTTAGCCTTCATCGAATCATCGCTTGGGGACAGACCCCAGACCGCCAACAATGCTGCACTGCCAAATGACCCGATCAAATAGAGACCCACAAATAGTAAGAATGAGCCGCCAGCATTCAATTTCCAAACCGTTACGGGCGCATGCGTCAATCGCATTGCTCGAGTAGCGACAACCAAGACGATGATTGCTGCGCCGAGTACAAGTATGATCATTGGCCAATTCGATTCGGGCACGTCGGTCGACGGATCGCCGACTTCCGATCTACTCTCTGTTGCCAGAATCCCAAGTGCGACTATGACCGATGTACTCAAGACAATTGTTCGGCGTAAACGCAAGGAAGTGGCCGCTGCAAAAATCGCTGTTCCATTGGAAGAACTTCGGGAGCGAATTTCCGAACTTGGCAGGACGCGCAATTTTTTCCAAGCGGTCTTTGACCACGGAAATACATCACGTACTCGACTGATAGCGGAAGTGAAACGCAAAAGTCCATCTGCGGGAGTCATCCGCGAAGATTTCGATCCTGTCGCCATCGCACGACAATATCACGCAGGTGGTGCGACTGCGATCTCCTGCCTGACCGATTCGGAAGATTTCGGCGGGAAACTCGAATACATACACGCCATTCGAGACGCGATACCACTTCCAGTGCTGCGCAAAGATTTCATAATCGATACCTATCAAATCTGGGAATCAAGAGCCGCTGGCGCTGACGCCGTCTTGCTGATCGCTGAGTGTTTGCGCGAAAGCGAGATCATCGACTTTCAAATTCTCTGCGTCGAACTCGGAATGACCATTCTGCTGGAAGTGCACGACGCAGAAAATCTTTGCCGCGTATTGAATCATCTTGGGTTTCCACATGCGGGCTATTCCCTCTTAGGGATCAACAATAGAAATCTTCGGACTATGAAAACGGATATCAATCACTCGCTTCGGATGGCAGACTTGATCGACGATCCTCGGATTCTGGTCAGCGAATCTGGAATCACAACTCCCGAAGATCTCAAGCGACTGCGGTCGCATGGCATCAACATTGTTCTTGTTGGCGAACATTTAATGCGCCAGCCAAATGTGGAACAAGCCACGCGCGATCTGCTGGCGTGATTCCTGCGAGACGCGTGGCTGACTCACTCTCTCGCCCCACGCTCTCGCCCCACTCACTCACCAATCCGCGCGGCGATCAACTCTGCGATATTCCATCCCGTCAACGCTGCGCCAATTCGAATCTGATCTCCTGCGACAAACATTTGCAGGCCCATTCCTGATGGCAAACTCCAATCCGCACGAATTCGCCCCACAAGCACAGGATCCCGCCCAGCTGCATTGAGCGGTTCAGGGAAACGATTGTTGATTCGATCATCGACCAATTCCACGCCGGAAGCAGCACCAAGAATCTCTCGCGCACGCACTTCCGTGAGCGGCGTCTCAAATTCCAAACCGATCGATTCGCAGTGTGCACGCAGAACGGGCACACGAACGCATGTCGCAGTGATTCTCACCGTGTCATCAGACCAAATCTTGCGCGTCTCATGCAGCAACTTCGCTTCTTCTTCGTTGTAACCCTCGGGCCCGATCAGTGAGTTATGGCTGAAACAATTGAAGAGATATTGTCTGCCAAAAATTTCGGTTTGCATCGGAGTTTTTTCCGCAAATGCATGCGCTTGGGATTCCAACTCTCGCATCGCAGCTGCACCCGCACCACTTGCGGCTTGATATGTCGCAACAGTCATTCGCCGAACTTTCGCCACGCGGTGCAGCGGCGTTGCGGCGACAAGCGCAACAATCGTCGAACAGTTTGGCACTGCAACAATTGAAGGACCTTTACATGCGTCCAGCGCGTTGGCATTCACCTCTGGAATGATGAGAGGCACATCAACATTCATGCGGAAGGCACTCGAATTGTCGACGACCCACGCACCAGATGCGATTGCCTGCGCCGCCCACGACTTGGAAATCCCCTTGCCTGCAGAGAAGAATGCGATGCCTACTTCGGAAAAACAACCTGGCTTAAGAGCTTCGACAACCACAGAATTTCCCCCAACCAAGATTGTCCGACCAGCCGATCTCTCACTTGCAAAGAGCCTGACTCTGTCGGCAGAAACCCCGTTTGAACCTAGCAATTCAATAAATTCTGCACCAACAGCTCCAGTTGCTCCGACCACTGCGATCGTGAAATTCTTTGACTTTATAAAATTTTTCAAAAGAAATCGGCCTCTGTATTTGCCATCGTAAAAATGTACCGTACTGTATTCATATCTGAGACTTTCGATTGCGTAGATCGCAAGCCTTCAGCCATAGGAAGGAAATCTTCATGTCACCAAAGCCAGCGAATACGTCCAAGACGTTAAAGACCAATACGAAATCCGTAAAACTGTCCGATGCTGATCTTGCCAAAGCAAGCGGAGGCGGCGCAAGCCGTGTCGCTCGCAACTCAAGCGCCGCACGCCAGTCTCGGAGACCGAAACGCTAAAAGCGTTGTCTGCGCCAGACGCTCGACCGCGTTGTGTGATTGAATGTATTGCAGTCGGCGTCCGTTCTTTGCTCCTGAACGGCCGCTGACTGCTTTTTTTATTGCACACGCTTCAAATCTGCGAATCATCTTTTGCATCGATCATCTGACGACGCGCCATTTCTTTGAATGGACCATCGACTACGACGAGTTCTTCGAAGTTGCCAGATTGAACGATCCGACCTGCTTCCATAACATAAATCTTGTCGACCATTCGGACCGTGCTCAGTCGATGCGCGACGATGATGCGCGTCGATTTCAACCTTTCGAGACTTCGCACGACCTGCGCCTGAGAAATTTCGTCAAGCGCGCTGGTGGCTTCATCGAAAATTAAGATGCGAGGGCGAGTGACGAGCGCTCTTGCAATCATCAACTTCTGCACTTGACCGCCAGAGAGAGTTTGATCTGTGACATACGTGTGAACGCCCATCGGCATTTTTGCAACTTCATCCCCAAACCCTGCAGCATCAATTGCGACCTGCGCATCTTTCGCAGTAAAGAGCGTGCTTCCAACGATATTGTCCAAGATGCTTCCAGGAATCACTCGCGTGTTTTGAATCACCGCTCCGATTTGACGTCGAACCGACACGACATCCAATCGTCCAAGAGCTTTGCCGTCGAAAACAATTTCGCCCAAGCTTGGCTGACGCATTCCCAGAATCAACTGAGTCAATGTCGATTTGCCACTGCCCGATGCGCCGACGATGGCGATGCTCTCTCCTTCTGAGATATGCATCGTGATTCCAGAGAGCGTTTCATTTGCAGTTCCTGGATATGAAAATCGAACATCTTCAATATCGATTCTTCCCGCAAGGACTCCAGGCTGCTCGCGATTCGCAGTTCGTTCTGATGGCGCGGCCAAAATCGGCGCAATGCGACGCAAGATTGATCGCAGCGATGCGAGATCGCCCAATCTCTCGCCAAATTCAAGAACTGAATAGAGCGCTGCGACAAAGGCACTATTAAAAACGAGGTATTGCGCCACGCGTTCTGTCGCACCAAACTGTTTCAATTGCGCAACGCCGCCTGCGTCAGTTGGGAGAAAGAAAATCCAGAAAATCATCAGGCATATCAAAGGAAAACCCATAGCAAAAATGTCAAAGATTCGTTCAAGACGACGAATTCTCATCGTGGCTGATCGAACGCCTCGGAAGCGATTGATCCAGCGCAGCATGGCGAATTGCTCTGCAGATGCGCTCCGAATCGTGTCAATACCACTTATAAACTGCAGCACCATTGTCGAAAGTTTTCCCTGCCCCTCCAAAATCACCGTCGAAAGTTGAGAGCGACCAGCACTGAGCAACACACTGAAGAGAACAGCCACAGTCAGCAGACCTACTCCAATGAGTGCGGCAGTTGTGTTGACATACAACATCACTGCCAGATACATCACCGAGAAAACACCTGCCATAATCCCGGAGATTGCCGCTCCAGACAGTATTGTTTGCAAATCACCCACAGACAAAATGCGATCCGCAAGATCACCACTTGTGAATGTGCGGAAGACTTCTGTCGGCATTCGCAAGCAACGATCCAAGATTCCCCCAAGCGCTCGACTTGCGATGCGAGTCTCTGCACGCAGCAGGAGATTTGAGACGACATACCCACACGCCGCGGCGGTGAGGGTTGTTCCTAGAAGAATGCAACCGATGAAGACAAGCCCCATTTTATTCCCGCTCGGCAAGACGCTTGCGACGAGAACTCCAGTTGCAATTGGGATTGCAAGATTAACCAGAGAACCGAGACCAGAAATCACAAATGCACGAATGAAATCTCGTTCGGACCCTTGGATCACGAAGTGTAAAAATTTTGGAATGGTTGATTGGCGGTTCGAGAGCGTGGGATAAAACTGCGATGCAACACCAGACAATCCAGACGCAAAAATTTTGTCGACGACGATTGGACCCTGCGTCGCCCCCGCGGAGTGAACATACGCCACCATTTTTTTCCCAACCGGCAAAATTGCAACGGGCGATTGATCGTCGGCTTTGAAAGCCAAGAGCGCGCCGACTCCAGAATTCCACCAACCCGCGTCAAGAAAAACTGGACGAATACCAAGACCGGAAACATGAGCAAAAATCTGTTCGGGGCGTCGGGTGTTATCTCTTGGGATTCTGCTTGGAATTGTTGAAAGGTCGCAACCGAGGCTCTGAGCGATCTGCGTGCACGCGCGCACGATTGGAGGAAGTCGCGAATCGGGTAGTTCACGTGCATCCCTGGACTTCTGCGCAATCAATGATTTCAATTGTGCAGGAAATGCCAAACGAGCGCTTGCGACGTTGACCAGTCGCCGCATATGTCGTGCAACTGACGTTTCAATAACCCATACTCCTCGTCGCGTCAGTTCCGTCGCGCATCGACTCCTTGCAAGAGCCAAGGTTGCATTCGCAGGCAATGTAGATCCGCATGCAGCAAGCGTCGAGCCAATTCCAACACACAGCGCAACTTCGAAGGGAGACCCCACAGGCAAACTGTCAACTTTCGAGAATGGAATTCGGATCGCCTCGGCTTCAGTCACAGGAACAATTTCCACTCCTGGAGCCAGACCAACCAGCACAGCTCCTGGCAAGACGATGCCAATTCTGTGACGACGTTTTTGTGGAGAACTTCGCGCGAAAAGCACGACGGAACCCTTCACAATCACTATGAAATCTTTGAAATTTCCCAAGTCAATATGACTTCTCCGATCGATGTATATATTTTCGCTACCAAGCGCAGTCGCTGCTTCAACTGCAGAAAGAGTTGCATCGCTCATGATGTCTCTCCTGCAATCAGATTCTGATACACACCACCGAGCGCCAATAATTGTTCGTGCGTACCGCGCTCCACAACGATGCCGCCATTGAGCACAATAATTTCGTCAGCGTCTCGAATAGTGCTCAATCGTTGTGCAACAACAAGGCATGTGATGCCTCGGCGACGAAGCGCAGCGTCCAGCGCAAGTTCGGTGACTGGATCAAGCGCGCTGGTTGCTTCATCCATAATCATGATTGCTGGTCGCCTCGAAAGTGCGCGGGCGATATCCAAGCGTTGTGCTTCGCCTCCAGAAAAATTCGAACCGCCTTCAGAAATAATTTGATCGAGTCCACCACGACTGGCTACCAAATCCAAAAGCTGCGCATCTTCGAGCGCCTCGACGATCCACGCATCAGGAATATCTGTATTCCACAGCGATAGATTCTCGCGAATTGTTCCCTCGAAAAAAGCCGCACGCTGAAAAACCGTGCCGATACTTGCAGCCCGAACATGTCGCGGAATATCCCCGATGCATTGACCGTCAATCAAAATCTCGCCTGCCCACGGATCGATCAATCCTGCGGCAAGGCGTGCAACAGTTGATTTGCCAGATCCAGTTCCTCCGACTAACGCGACGCGACCTCCCGAAGCGACCTTGAGTGAAAAATTCGCAAGCAGTGGCTCCTGACCATGACCATAGCCGAAGGTGACATTGCGCAACTCTAATGCACCATCCGAATATTCAATCGCGTGCGTATCGTCAACGCTGGGATCACATGCAAGTCGATCAACTGCATGGCACATCACATCATCCAGTCGCGCGAGATCCGCCCGAACAGTCTGGATTTCTCGAATCAGTTCCGCCAACTGTGTGACTGGCGTCATAAACCCAAGCAAAAGAATCTGTAAGCCAAGCAACATTCCAATTGACAAAGCTCCTTGCATCACTTGCCATCCACCAAAGGAAAGAACGAGAACAGTCACAACGAATGCTTGGAACCACGATGGGATAATGCTGACGGCATTCGAAAGCAAACTTGAGCGCTGGCGTGCAGTGCTGACTCGCTCTGCGAATCCCATAGAGCGGCCAAAGAAATCGGCTTCACGACCGCTGGCTTTTACGGACTCTAAAGTCAGCAGTCCTGCAATAATTGCGCCCTGCTTCATACCTTCTTGCTGTTGAAGCGAATGCGCCTGATCGACTCTCGATCGCGCCACGAAGAACAGCAGCGACAAAGTGGCGATCACGGCGAGAAAAGCGATGATTCCCATCGGAACATTGATCCATGAAATTGCTGCGAGAAAAGCCAGAAGCGTAAAAACCTGAATGATCGCTGGCGCAAACTTTGAAGCCAACAAACAAGCGACCGCATCGTTGCTTGCCACGCGCTCTGCAATATCACCTGGATATCGCTGGGCAAAAAACGTCGTCGGCATACGAAAGAGTTGCTGCAAAAAGTCAGACGTGCGCTCCAACGATAACTGCTGTTCAAGTCGCGCAAGAATCAGTTGCTGAATCACGATTAAGCCCGATTGAAGAATCAGCGCGATGACCGCTCCACCGAGAATCCACTTCATCCAATCGGCGCGCTCTTCTGCGAGAACACTGTCGACAAATGTCGCGGCAATTCCAGGAATTGCGACCAATGGCACGGCAAGCAGCAGACCAACAAACACAGTCAACCAGACGGCGACGCCAGCACCGCGCATCCAGCCCATGATCAAACTGAGAGATGAAGGTGGACTTCCAGTTTGTACGAAATGTTCCCCTGGCTGCATCTGTACCACGACGCCCGTGAATTCTTGATTGAACTCATCGGCCGAAACGAAACGCCGACCGAGTGCAGGATCCATAATGCGATAACCGCTCTTGGTCCATCCTTCTAAGACCACAAAATGATTCAGCCCCCAGTACAGAATCGCAGGCAGCGTGATTTCATCAAAGTTTTCTGGCTCACAACGCAAGCCTTCCGCTTCAAGTCCAAAGTGTCTTGCAGCACGCATGATGCGAAGTGCATTTGATCCATCGCGATCAACGCCAACAGCTTCGCGGACTTCTTCGAGCGGTCGATATGCACGAAAATGCCCAAGAATGCTGGCCAAACTTGCTGCGCCGCATTCAGCAGCAACCACTTGCATTGTTGTTGGCACACGAGCCATGCGAGGCTTTCCCGGTGGAACCTCAGGCGGAATTTGTTCAGAATCAATTCGCTCTTCGGCGCTCAATACACTCATGGCGACAAGCCATCATCTTGGCCGAAGCCAGGCAAGAGAAGCGACGCTGGCCGAATCTCACGCACGATGATCTCGATGTCACACGGAGTTCCACTCGTGACTGTGCTTGGTCCGGACAAACGAGACGACCATTGAAGTCCAGCTTTGCCGTGTGGATCAAGTTCGAGCGCCACAACAATTGCAGTGACGTTTCCAAATCGTTCTTGTATTGAAGCGACAAGCGTTTGACTTGGCACTCGTCCAAACATTTGAGCTGGGCTCGTAACAAAATCATCAATTGATTCAACCCGCCCGATCGCTTGAGCATCACCATATGAATCGCCATGGCTGAAGGCAATTCGAACTGGCATCCCTGCAACGACACGCTTTCCCTCCGCCAACGAAACAAATCCTAAGCAGATTGGATTGGTGTTCCCTGTAGCAATCACCGCAATAATTTGCCCGTTTGTAACAAAGTCCCAATCTTCGACTTCAATAGATACAACGACTCCATCCTCGAACGCAAGAACCTGTCTCTCTACTTCGGTGGGACTTGAGCTCTTGCAAATTGTGGCGATGCATTCTCCTGCCTTGACCTGATCTCCGGCGCGCTTATTCATCTTGCGAATAAGTCCTTCGCATGGCGCATTCACCGAATCCAATCGCTCTCCGCGCACAAAAATTCCACTGCCCTGCACAGTCAAAGGAATACGCCCCACGAATCCCCAAGTGACGACCGCGAATAAAAGGAATCCAAGTGCAGACGTAAGCACCCACATCTGAGGAGAGATCATTGGACTGAGAGAATTGAGTCGGTTGTGTCCACCCACCGATTGAATCGCTTGCGTTCTGAAAATTTTTGTTTCACCTTCAGCGCCAGGATGCATTACAAACGAGAATACCGCTGAAAAAAGATTTCGTCGAATGCACAACGCAGGTCACAGGCTCGGTCAAGTCGTCGGAGCGGCGAAATAGAAACGAGCGACCTGCGCTTCGAATGTCGACTTGTCTTCGCGTTCGAAAAGAAAGTGTCCTTCCATCGTTCCCCATGCTGTGGGCAATGGACAGAAACTGGAATACTCGAACGTTTCACCGGCTGCCAAGTCTGGGTGTTGGCCAACAACGCCTGGCCCGTTGACTTCATTATTCGTTCCGTCTGCATCAACGATTTTCCAAGCGCGGCTGACCAGTCGAACACGCTCGGTACCTTCGTTGGCGATAAGAATCTTGTATGAAAAAATGAAACGACCTCTTTCGATATCCGAATGAGAGTCCATGAAACTCGGGACAACTTGAATACGAATGCCGTGGGTCGTCGCTTCAGATCCGAGAGGTTTAGTTGCACTGCCGATCATTACAAGAGAATAGGCAAAGTGATCCTTCGAGTCGAGGGTTGAATTCGCAAAAAAATTATTGTGCTGCGTCCATGCGCCCATCCATGCGCAAACCGGCGCGAATATCCTCGCGCTGCTCAGCGCTTTCAACATATGCCGCCGCGACAATATCGCCCATGACATTCACAACCGTCCGGCCCATATCGAGCAATCTGTCAACACCAAGCACGATGGCAATTCCAGCCGGAGGAACTCCGACTTGAGCCATCACAATCATCAAGAGCGGAAGCGATCCTCCCGGTACCCCTGCAACGCCAATCGAACTGATCACGCATAACAAAAGAATGATCCCTTGTTTGGCAATGGGAAGTTCGATACCGAAGACTTGCGCAACGAACAAAACCACGCAGCCTTCGAAGAGTGCGGTGCCATTCATATTGATCGTTGCTCCAAGCGGCAACACGAATCCTGCCACAGCTGGACGAATTCCCAAATCGCGTTGGCTGACTTGCATCGATGTCGGCAATGTTGCGTTGCTCGAAGAAGTTGAAAATGCTGTCACCATGATCGGGATTGATCGGCGAAAAAAGTCGATGGGATTTCGCCTGGCGGTTGTTCGCAGCAATATTGGATACAGGATGAATAACTGAATCAGATAGCAGCCGATCACGATCAATACATAGAACGAGAGTTTGACAAGCAACTGTGCGCCAAACTTACTCATCACCACGAAAATCAGGCAAAAAACAGCGTATGGTGCTATGCGCATTGCAAATCCAACGATGGTGACCATTGCATCCGAGATGGTGTCAAGCCATGACGTCATCTCATCTCGGCGCGGAGTCGATTGCAAACTCAGAGCAACGCCAAACAAAATTCCAAACACAATCAATGGCAACATCTGCATCTGAGTGATCGCGCCAATCATGTTGCGCGGCAAGAACATGTCAAGAATCTGATTGATGCGGATGATGGTGGTTTCAACCTCCTGCGCCGTCGCTGTTATGGCCAGCTTCGCCGAGTCTTGTTCGAATGTTGTCATCAACTCGGCGCGTGTTTCAGGATTGAAGCCGGTTCCTGGCCGAAAAAGATTCATTGCTACAAGACCGATCACCACGGAGAAAGTTGTGGTCAGCAGAAAGAAAGCAAGAGCGCGTCCCCCAATGCGTCCCAATTTGGAAAGATCCCCAAGTCGAGCAACTCCTGCAGCAAGCGATGCAAAGACCAACGGTACGACCACAATAAAAAGCAAGCGCAGAAAAATCTGCCCAATCGGATATGCGATCGTATCCGTGGCAAAGGTCAACCAACCTTTCAAAAATTGCGATCGATCCGCAATTTCATGACTGACGATCCCCACGATCGCTCCAAGAATCAGACCAATCAAAATATTCCAATGATTCGGCTTGAACGATCGCATGGGTAAGAGAATAAACGATCGATCGATTCACCCGCTCATGGCTTGAGATGGGTTATTTACGATCGAGTTCGATTTCCACCGGCTTCTTGGCGTCGACTGCCTGCCAAATCAACGCACGCCGTCGCATCAGATATTTCTCTGCGGATGCAGTCACGATCAACTCCGAAAAATCTGGTATTGAAACTTGTGGCGTGCAGCCATTGACGTCGGTCTTGACCGTCCAACCATTGGGATCACAGGGGATTCCGTCGAATTGCTTGCCGAGTTCCACATCAGCTCCTGCGATCGGTGCTCCGCTCTTGCCGTCTATCACGCGAATGATCGCTCGCTTGGATGCGATCGATCGCAGAGTGATATCGATGTTCTTGCGATCGGCGAGCCGTTCGAATGCGATGCGCTGACTTTCACGACCAAGCATCCGCACATAAATATAGTTTCGCAGTCCGATGTGTACGGTCACCACTGCGACTCCTGAAGCGTTGGTGACGATTCGCTCAATCGGTGGGCGACCCCATTCTCCTTCGACCCCATCCTTGGGAAGAAAGAGTCCTGTCTCGAGAATGACATCGACATTTGCCAGTGGCACGCCCTGTTCGTCACGAACAGATATGCGGACTTTTTCTTGAATGATTGGAGTCAACCGAACTTCGACAACTGCAAGATCTGCGAGCGATTCGAATTCGACACAGTTGATCGGCGAGATATCAGCAACAAACAAAGTTGGCTTCAATTTCGGCAGGCGCCCCTCAGGCTCCGGCACAATCGAAACTTGCGTCGGTACATATCCTGGACGCAACACCGCCAGGCATGTCGAGCGAGAATTCAATACGAGATCAAGCTGGCCATCTGCATTTGTCTTAGGAGCCTTTCCCTTCTTAGGGAAAAAACTGAACCAACGCACTCCGTGTTGACGAATGTCTACATCGGCGACTGGTGCGCCCGTGACCCCATCAAGAGTGCGAATTTGGATGGGCTTCGAGACGCATCCAGGAGCAAGCACAAGTGCGAATAGGATGCAAATTACAGCCAATTTTGGCGATGTTCTGCGGCAGGACCAATGATTGAGGATTGAGATCATTGAAAGAAGAAGGTGTGAAATGAAGAGGACTTCGGTATTATTCAAAGCCAGTCACTTTGGGGATTGGTGTAACGGTAGCACAACTGACTCTGACTCAGTTTGTCCTAGTTCGAATCTAGGATCCCCAGTTCATCTGACGTTCGCTTGCCTGCGCTTCAGCCCGTCCACGCAGACAACAATGTTGCAAGATCAAAGCCTTCAACCTGACCATCTTGATTGATATCTGCGGAACAATTTGCGCATGTCCCCCACGCACTCAACATAGCAGCAAGATCGTTACCGTTGACCAGACCATCATGGTTGATGTCTGCTGGAATTGGAAGCCCAAGATCTCCTTCGACAGTCAGCGTCAGTGCCGCGCCGCTTCCTCCAGGTTGCCAAGTCATTCCATTTTGCAATGTCGTTGCGCTGAATGTGTTGCCGACCGAAGCATAATTCCATACCGCATTCGCTCCGCTAGAACTGTTTGATTGTGCGACGATCCAATATTTCTGGCCCGCATGCAAACCAACTCCACCAGTTGAAACAAAGATTTCCTGCACGGGATTCCAACCAAGCGCTTGGATATTGATGTTCCACTCAGCCAAAATTGTGTTACTTGGAATACTTACAGTTCCAGAGGTTTGATCGGTGCGCAGCGTGATCTTCACGGCGGGGTGAACCGATTCACTATTGTTCATGAACCAAATCTTGACTTGGGTCAGCGTGTAATCAGAATTCGCACTGAACCTTCCGCCAACGGATTGCTGATTGGAAACATCAGGACCCCATAAACCAAAGAATCCGCCAAATGGATTCGCCGTGGTGTGAATAATTGCTCCCGCGACGCTTGAGGCGATTGCGAGCGACAGAAGACATGCAGTTGTTTTATGGCGTCTCGCAAGCATTCAAAGTGAATTGTGACACAAGTGTGGCCAAACTCAAAATCGATTTCCGAGATTGATCGCAAGCCAATTCTGCGCGAATTCGCTGTCCCCGCTATGGTTCATACCCATGCGAGTCATCAGCCTGCTTCCTTCCGCCACTGAAATCCTCTGCCGAATCGGCGGCGAAGATCTTTTAGTTGGCCGAAGCCACGAATGCGACTGGCCGCCGCAAATCAAAGATCGTCCGGTGCTGACTGGACAGCGCACTCCGTCACCAACTGGAATTGGCGCGAGCGCTGAGATTGATCAAGCTGTTCGCGAAGCGCTTGGCGCAGGAAAATCTGCAAATCAATCTTTATACACGCTCGATGCAGATGCAATGCGCGACCTTCGACCCGATGTGATTCTGACTCAAGATTTGTGCGACGTCTGTTCGATTGATCTCGAAACTATTCGCGCAGTCGCGGCGAAGATGAATCCATCGCCAACCATCATCAGCCTTGACCCGAAATCGATTTGGGATGTGCTTGATGATTGCCTGAAGGTCGGCGAGGCGATTGGTCGACCGCAGCAAGCCGAGCGTGCAATGGTTGAAATGCGCGAAGGATGGTGGACTGCAGTCGATCATGTAAATCCATTTATTGAAGGGCCTGAAGTGCTGTTTTTAGAGTGGATGGATCCACCATTTGTTGGTGGACATTGGACTCCCGAGATGATCACCGCTGCAGGTGGCAGGCATTCGCTCAATCTCGCAGGAGCGAAAAGTCGCGTGGCATCGCCGGAGGAAATCATTGAAGCTGCACCGCAGCGCATCATCATTTGTCCATGCGGATATGGGTTGCCAGCGATTCGATCCGAGATGGCGACACTGCGCTCGCAAAAATGGTGGCCCCTCCTTCCTGCGAATATGGATGGCTCCTGCAACGTCGTGATGGTCGATGGCAATCAGATGTTCAATCGCCCCGGTCCGAGATTAATCGATGCATTTCGGTGGATGACAGGATGGCTGAATGACCGTCCCGAACTCATCCCGGACGGCTTTCCAGTCGAGCATGTCTGAATTTGTGCCGTTTTTATGAAAATTTCGCGGTCGTACGGGTCGCTCGTTTCGGCACGGGAATTGCTATGAATATTTCCTATGAACTTCGAAAAATTCACAACACTCGCCCAGCAAGCCTTGTCGCAAGCTCAAGCCAACGCCGTTCGTGATCAACATGGCGAAGTTGGATCGCTGCAACTGCTCGTTGCATTGTTGAGCGAGAAGGATGGACCAGCGTCAAGCGTTCTTACGAAGGCGGGACTCGACCCTGCACGTATTTCTTCAACAGCCATTGCACAATTATCGCGCCAACCGCGTGTCCAAGGTGCGACTGCGAATGCTGGACGCGAGTTGATGGAAGTGATTGGTGCTGCAGAGCGACTCGCGCTTAAGATGAAGGACACATATGTCTCCAGCGATCACTTGCTGATTGCGATTGCACAGACGCGCGGTGCAGGACAAGATGTTCTCGCCGCTGTTGGTGCGAATGCGAAGGATCTTGAAACGGCAGCACGCGACATTCGCAAAGCAAGTGGAGTGCAAGGCATTCACGATCCTGGTGCAGAGAGCACATATGAAGCGCTCAAGAAATATGGAAAAGACCTGAACGAACTTGCAGCCAGCGGAAAGCTTGATCCTGTCATCGGCCGTGATGAAGAAATCCGAAGATGCATGCAGGTCTTGTCGAGGAGAACGAAGAATAATCCCGTGCTGATTGGCGAGCCTGGCGTGGGCAAGACTGCGATCGCAGAAGGACTCGCGCAGCGCATCATGAATGGTGACTGTCCAGAGTCAATGCGCACCTCGCGGATCATTGCGCTTGATGTTGGTGCATTACTGGCAGGAGCGAAATTCCGCGGTGAATTTGAGGAAAGACTCAAAGCAGTTCTGCGTGAGGTTGCTTCGAGCGAAGGTCGCATTATTCTTTTTATTGATGAACTCCACACAATTGTTGGCGCGGGCCAAGGCGAAGGTGCTGTCGGCGCGGGCCAACTGTTGAAGCCAGCGCTCGCGCGCGGCGAGTTGCACTGTATCGGTGCGACAACGCTTGACGAATATCGCAAGCATGTCGAGAAAGATGCGGCATTCGAGCGGCGTTTCAGTCCTGTTTTCATTGGAGAACCGAGCGTCGAAGATGCGATTGCAATTTTGCGTGGGCTGAAGGAACGGTACGAAGCGCATCACGGGGTCCGCATCCAAGATGCAGCACTGGTGACGGCGGCGAATCTTTCGGATCGATACATCAGCGATCGATTCCTTCCTGACAAAGCGATTGACTTGCTCGACGAAGCCGCCAGTCGCTTGCGCATCGAAAATGATTCGATGCCAGTAGAACTTGATGCAATTCGAAGGCACATCACGAAACTTGAAATTGAAAAAGCAGCGCTGCAGATTGAGAAGGATCCACAGAGTGCTCAACGACTTGCTGCCGTCGATCAGGAATTGGCAGGCGAGCGCGAACAAGATCGCACAATGACTGCGCAGTGGACGATTGAAAAGAAAGAGCTTGACGCTATCAAGGACATTACTCGGCAGATCGAAACTAAGCGGGTTGAATTCGATCAGGCCCAGCGGCGTGGAGATTTCGAGCGCGCTGCACGCATTCAACATGGAGAAATCCGAGACTTGGAACTTCGCCGTGGGGAAGCAGAAATTGCACTGCGAAAGCGCATTGAATCTGGAAATGCGCTCGTAAAAGAAGAAGTCGATCCTGAAGCCGTTGCAGAAGTTGTCGCCAAATGGACGGGCATTCCAATGTCAAAGTTGATCGAAAGCGAGCGCGAGAAGCTTTTGCATATCGAAGATGCGCTGCGTCGCAGAGTGGTCGGACAATCCGAAGCAGTGCGTGCGGTCTCCGAAGCGGTACGACGCAATCGAGCTGGACTCGGCGAAGCGAATCGCCCTATTGGATCGTTTCTCTTTCTTGGACCAACTGGCGTTGGCAAGACCGAACTATGCAAGGCGCTTGCAGAATTGCTTTTCGATTCGCAAGATGCGATGGTGCGTATCGACATGAGCGAGTACATGGAGCGTCACTCAGTTGCGCGATTGATCGGCGCACCTCCTGGCTATGTTGGATATGACGAAGGCGGTCGATTGACTGAGGCAGTTCGGCGACGGCCATATTGTGTTGTGCTCTTTGATGAATTCGAAAAAGCGCATCCAGATGTCAGCAATATTCTGCTGCAGGTTCTCGACGATGGCCGACTGACCGATGGTCAAGGGCGCACAGTCAATTTTGCGAACACCATTATTGTGATGACCAGCAACATCGGTTCGTCTGCGATTCTTGAAATGTCCGAAGCGCATCAACCTGAAGAATTGATTCAAGCGCATGTACGCAAATTGCTGAAGGCTTCGATGCGGCCAGAGCTCTTGAATCGAATCGATGAGACCGTTGTCTTCCACCAACTTGATCAAGAGCAACTGGCGAAAATCGCAGAGATTCAAATCGGAAATCTGCGACGACGACTTGTGCAGCGTGGGCTCGGATTGCAAGTTTCTGAAGCGGCGCGTGATGCGCTTGCAGCCGAGGGCTATGACCCACAGTTTGGCGCTCGGCCATTGAAGCGAGTCGTGCAGCATCGCATCGAAAATGCCATTGCATCTGGAATTCTTGGCGGAACGTTTCAGGATGGCGACACGGTTCGTGTGGATTATCAAGGAAAGACTTTTACATTCACCAATGACTCGAAAAGGAAACCGCACTCGGTCTAGCCCGCAAGAGCTTCAACACAAACAAAAATCTCGATGTGCGGATCGAACTTGTTAAATGTTGAGAGTTTCGCTGCGAACTGATTTGCCCATGTTGGCGAATCAAATTCTCGCTCGAACGTTTTTCAGTTCCGTCGTACTTCAACTTGCGTGCCCAGCCGTTGAAAAATTCTGCCGGGCGAGTTCCGCAGGCGGCCGACGTCACTTGCAATAAAATTTCGTAAATCAGATCGTGTCGGTCACCGAGGACTGTCTGAGCCCGGCGGGATCTTTTCACGGCTGCTCACTTATGCATGGGCTCAAATATGGTTCGTGCAGATTTTGGCAGCGGACTGATTCGCCCCCGGGCTCAAACATGCTGCGCCTCGCCTACGCGGACTCCGGCTCGGCTTGCAAACTCGCCGGGGTTCAAATCATTCCGCTGCCCACGTTG
>CAJCCX010000072.1 GCA_903961015.1 uncultured bacterium | reverse complement strand
GATTCCATCAAGATCGGTCGCCGGAGTTCATTCGATGTTTTGCGCGACACACGCGGATGGCTTGGGGTGCTTGACGAAGCTCGTGTGACCACGGGAATGCGACTGAGGTTCGAAGTCTCCGAACCAGATTTGGACGGCGCGGAAGATGGCATTGATTCCACATGGCGCGTTTCATTTGGATTGGTCGACCCTGAAGCTCCCGACACTGTGATCGACGCCCAATCTTTGTTCAATCGACCCAGCGGCAAGCGTGCTGGAGCAAATTCTGTGCGAAATGATGAACTGGCTGAAATGCTCCTGAAGGAATTGGCACGTGCCAGCCGAATCTGGCCTGAGCTCGATGATGCCCTGGAAAGTGAAAGCCCTTCAGGAATGGATCTCGATACACGACAGGTCTATCAATTCATGCATGACCTTCGACCAATCCTTCTCGAAGCTGGATTCTTTGTTGAAGTTCCAGAATGGTGGGGAGAGTCCGCAAGTCGCATCAATGCAAACTTGTTGATTGATTCTCCAGAGGAACCGCCAATGGCTGGTGACGCTGGCGGTGGATCAAACGGTTCGCTTGGACTTGGATTGCAATCACTCGTTGGGTATCGCTGGCAAGTTGCACTTGGCACACAAACTGTTTCGGTCGAAATGCTCGAGAAATTAGCGCAAAAGGGTGCTCCACTCGTTCGCATCGGAGGACAATGGGTTGATTTGCGTCCCGAAGATATTGATTCGGCACTCAAATTCTTGAAGAGTCATCCAGGCGGAACGATGACGCTTGTTGAAGCTCTTCGTATGGCGAACGGAATTGACGGTCCGCCAGAAGCGTTGCCTGTGAGTGGAGTTCAAGCAACTGGTTGGGTGCGACAACTGCTCTCTGGAAATGATGTGAGTGAAAGTTTCCAGATGACAAGTGCGCCAGAATCATTCCGCGGAATTCTTCGTCCTTATCAATTGTCTGGACTCAGCTGGCTCGTCTTCCTTGATCGACTGGGATTGGGTGCATGCCTTGCCGACGACATGGGATTGGGCAAGACAATTCAGTTGATCGCTCTGCTGCAACACGAAAGATCAAAGATCGGAAATGCGCAGATTGGTCCATCGCTCCTTGTGACTCCGATGTCCGTCATGGGAAATTGGAAACGCGAACTGACGCGCTTCGCACCTGAGTTGAAGGTGCACATTCAACATGGACTCGAACGTCCAGGCGGCGAACGATTTTCTCAGATCGCGATGGACAGCGATGTTGTATTGACAACATATGCAATCGTGGTGCGCGACAAAGAAACACTACAGGCTGTTCCATGGCGTCGCGTTGTGCTGGATGAGGCGCAATACATCAAGAATCCCCCGACGAAACAAACAGCTGCAATTCGGTCGATTGCCACCCAATCTCGCATTGCTCTCACTGGAACTCCCGTCGAAAATCGACTTGCGGAACTTTGGTCCATCTTGGAATTCTGCTGCCCTGGATATCTTGGGACAAACCAAGACTTCCGACGCCGTTTCGCTGCACCGATTGAAAGAAATCGAGATCAGAAGACAGCTGAAAGACTGCGCTCACTTGTTCGTCCATTCATTCTTCGCAGACTCAAGACTGACTTGACGGTCATCAGTGATCTTCCTCCATTGGTCGAGAGTCGCCAACACATCGTGCTGACCGACGAGCAGATGCGACTCTATGAAGAAGTTGTCGCGGATATGTTGCAGAAGGTTGACCAAACTGATGGCATTCGGCGGCGCGGACTTGTGCTCAGCGCTTTGGTCAAGCTGAAACAAATCTGCAATCACCCGGCTCACTATTTGGGTGAAGGCATCGCTGCACGACCATCTGAATCCACTGGATCAACTGGCAAGAAGAAAGCACTCACTCCCCCACCAGTTGCTGCAGCCGAAGACATTGAAGGCGAATCAAGTGGTGAAATTCCGTTGATACTTCCGCCAAACTCTTTAGTCCCAGGACGAAGCGGCAAGACTCAACGATTGATGGAAATGCTGGAAGAACTTTTGGCTGCAGGAGATTGCGCCTTGATCTTCACTCAATACCGACAGATGGGTCATCTGCTTGTTGGAATGATTCGACAAATTCTCGATGTTGAACCGCTCTTTTTACACGGCGGAACTCCACAAGCGAAGCGTGATGCATTAGTTGAAAGATTTCAGAAAGGCGACGGGACAACGCCGATTTTTGTATTGAGTCTGAAAGCTGGAGGCGTCGGATTAAATCTCACTGCGGCAAATCACGTTTTCCATTTTGACCGCTGGTGGAATCCTGCAGTTGAAAATCAGGCAACCGATCGAGCATTCCGTATTGGCCAGACGCGCACGGTCAATGTGCATAAATATATTTGCACCGGAACTCTCGAGGAGCGCATTGACCAAATGATCGAGCAAAAGACGGAATTGGCGACAAATATTATTGGTGCAGGCGATGCGTGGCTGACCGAATTGTCTACGGGACAACTTCGTGACATGCTGTCGTTGCGCAAGACTGGCTTGGAGGGCGGCGAATGACGCAGTGGCAAGAACAAAATAAACCTCGCCAACCAGAGAATCCGCGAAGAGTCATCGGTGGATTCAAATTCAAGCGAAAGCAGGGAATTGAAAACTTTCCGTGGACAGCCGATCCGCTTTTTCGAGAGACACTGACCTCCGCAAAACCTGATGCAGTTGAAGAGGGACATTCCTATGCTTTAACTGGACAAACGGTCACATTGTTGGCCGCACCTGGGAAAATTATTTCGTCGGTGCAAGGGAGATCATCTCGACCGTATCAGCTGGAAATTGCATTTGTCACATGGACTCCCGAGGAGTGGGATCAAATCATCGCCGCGCTTTGCACAGAAGCAGTGTTTGCTGCGAAGTTTCTTGTAGGTGAACTTCCACCTGCAGTTGGTCCATTGATCGCATCGCTTGGAATTCGAACTCCACTCGTGCCGATGAAGCCGGGGGCAAAAACCAATTCTGATCCAATTCTCAAATGTTCGTGCGGTGCAGCGCAACCATGCAAGCACGTGGTTGCCATGATGCACATTCTTGCGGAACGCTTAGAAGAGGAACCGCTGTTGCTTTTTCAGTTGAGAGGCATGCCGATCGCGCGTGTGCTCGAACGTATTCACGAAAAGCGCACGCTTTCAACGCGCGGGGAAAATCAAGCGCACCCAGTTCCACCTGCGGCAAGTGATCAGGCACTCGTGACGCCAATCGAAAATTTGCTCCACGATTTCTGGCGACCAGGTCGTCG
>CAJCCX010000071.1 GCA_903961015.1 uncultured bacterium | reverse complement strand
TGTCGTTTGAATCATCGATTCATAGGCGTTCATATATTGATCCCAGTACTGTCTTTCCTTGACATCTGCAGCTGAAAATTTCCAGTTTTTCTCTGGAGTGTCAATCCGTTCTAGGAAGCGTTTCTTCTGTTCTTTCTTGGAGACATTTAGAAAAAACTTACGCACGACAGTTCCATTTCTCCCCAAGAAATCTTCCATCTGGCGGATATCACTCTGGCGATTTTCGAAGATCTTTTCCCCGACTAGTTCTGGCGGAATTTTTTGACTCTGAAGAATTTCAGGATGCACTCGCACCACAAGAACCTCTTCGTAATAGGAGCGATTAAAGATTCCAATCATGCCTCGCGCGGGCAATCGCCTCATCGATCTCCAAAGAAAATCATGGTCAAGTTCTTCAGTTGACGGCGCCTTGAATGAGTGCACCTCACATCCTTGTGGATTGATCCCCGACATCACATGTTTGATAACCCCGTCCTTGCCAGCAGCATCCATCGCTTGAAAAATGAGCAGGATCGACCAGTGATCTTGCGCATAAAGCATGTCTTGCAGTTCCGCCATCATCTGCACGCTCTCTTCTAGGAGTTCTTTTGAATCCCCCTTCTTGATTCCAGGCAATCCAGATGTTTCATTTGGATCGCAATTCTTCAGGCGAAATGTCTCGCCGTCAGTCACTGCATACTTATTATGAATTGACTTTGCAGCTTCCAGTATGTCTTGCGGATTCATAGTCGCAAGTTGTAACAGGAAAAAATGGATATCTACTTCAACTGAGAATTTGCAAATTATTCTGAAGCGCATCCGCCCGCATACATCCCCCTTTCGCAACTTTGGAAAGGGGGATTGAAGGCGAAAAACAAAATGAACCGTACTGGGCTCGAACCAGTGACCTCCTCCGTGTCATGGAGGCGCGCTAGCCAACTGCGCCAACGGTCCTTCAAATCACATCCTACGGCGATGCGAACGAATGGGCAAGCATGGCTGTTCTTGAAGCTTGTCTGTTCTTGAAGCTTGCCTGTTCTTGAAGCTTTCCTGTTCTTGAAGCTTGCCTGTTCTTCACGCATGCGCAGCTACGCAGCGATCGATTCGCTTGATAGAACTCGCCTTTCCAAGAATTGCCAGAGTGTCAAAGATTGGTGGACTGACTGTTCCGCCACAAAGCGCAACACGCAAAGGTTGAGCAATGACTCCGAGATTCCCGCCCGCTTCAACATCAATATATGTCTTGATTGCTTTTTCGAGACCTTGCACGGACCAATCGTCGCACTGAGACAAAATCTTGTTGAGCGCCTTCAAGTGGTCCTGCCCGTTCGGCGCCGTTCCCTGCAGCACTTTCTTGACAGCCTTCGCGTCCCATTCAAGTGCATCGTCAGCGACTGTGATAAAGCCATTTGTTCGAAAGAGATCGTCAAGTGTCTTGCTGCGTTCTTGACTTGCATCACAAAGCGATCGGAACTGCACATGTGTCACACGCGCCATGAATTCCGGATGAAATGTGCGTCCATGCTCGGCAACCTTGGTCACAAATTCCTCGCGTGGCATCGCTTGTAATGCATGCAAATTAAATGCAAGCAATTTTGATCGATCGAATTTCGCAGGAGTTTTTACGACACGTGGAAGATCGAAGTGGCTCTTTAGAAATTCTCGATCAAACTTTTCCAAGTCTCCACCAGGACTCCATCCATTGAGTGATAAAAAGTTGCAGAGGACCTCTGGCAAATATCCAGAGCGGCGAAAATCATCGACATTGATTTCTGGAAGTATCACGCCCAAGGCAGAAGCGAGAGCACCTGCAGACGCAAGATCTAACTGTGTGTTTTTGTCCTTGATCCACGCGGAAAAAAGCGTTGGATCGACCGTATCCGCTGGCGGCGCAGTCATTCCCCGCTCCGCGATCGCCTTGCGCAGAACTTTGTCCTTGTCTCGCTTCGACATCTTCGATCCATCTGGATTGAAGATCAGCGGCAAGTGACCATAGATCGGTCTGCGAAAACCAAGTGAATCCTGCAGCACGATGTGCTTTGCGGTGTTATTGAAATGCTCCTGTGCTCGGAGGACGTGCGTGACTCCCATCAATTCGTCGTCAACAACAACTGCAAAGTGATACGTTGGAAAACCGTCAGCCTTGCGAATGACAAAGTCGTCGGTCTCGCCGGCGGGAATGATCGCTTCGCCCAGAATCTCGTCGCAAATTGTGATTGGCGTTTGAGGAGTATGAAATCGAATGACCGCTGGCTTTCCTGCGGCAAGAAATTCAGCAACTTTTTCCGCGCTCAATGAGCGTGCGGCTTCGCCTGTGTATCGAAATGGCTTATTTTCAGCCTTCGCAGCGTCTCGAAATGCAGAAAGTTCTTCGGTTGTCTCAAATGCGTAATACGCTTTGCCACTTGCAATCAAGAGATCAAAATACTTCTGATATATCTCGAGCCGCTGCGCTTGAAAGTATGGACCGCGATCGCCTCCACCACAACCTTCGAAGACGGGCCCTTCATCCCAATCAATTCCGAGCCACAACAAATCTTTGACGAATCCAATACTCGCTGCGTCGCTCGATCGCTTCTGATCTGTATCTTCGATACGCAATACAAAAGTTCCGCCTCGACCTTTGGCAAAAGCCCAACAGAAGAGCGCAGTGCGTGCCCCTCCAACATGCAGATGACCTGATGGACTTGGAGCAAAGCGGGTGACTATTTTGTTGGAAGTTGAATTCATAGGTTGTGATTTTTACAAGCGGACTAGGATGAAGTTGTGAAGCCTAGCAAATCCGAAGTTGCATCAATGAAAGGAATGCGAATTGGCGTGCTTTCTGACAGCCATGGAGATGCGATACGAACTCGAATTGCTGTCGAAGAACTTGTTCGACTTGGCGCAACAATGTTCATTCATTGCGGAGATATCGAGACAATCGAGTGTCTCGACCCACTGGCAGGACTTGATGCGCACATTGTCTTTGGGAATTGCGACGAACCTTCTGATCTGCAGGACTATGCACGGTCGATCGACATTACTGTTCATCATCCCTTGGGCGAAATCATCATCGACGACCAGCGAATCGCCTTCACTCACGGTGATGATCCCAAGTCCATGCAACGCCCAATCGATACCAAGGCGCAATGGCTTTTTCATGGTCACACGCATCTCAAGCGCGATGTCAAAATCGGATCAACACGAGTGGTCAATCCTGGCGCGCTGCACCGAGCGAAACCGCATACCGTTGCTTTGGTCATTCCTAGGAGCGGTCTGGTGGAGTTTCAAACGATCTTGTAAAAGCTTGCACGGTAAATAAAATGTCAAAATGAAACGCAATGAATGCAATGAAATCTGAAACGCTTCCATCTCTTATTCTTTTATTAAACTTTGCATCTGCTTGGATGATGGTCGGGCTGATTTGGTTGATCCAGATCGTTCACTATCCACTCTTCGCTTTGGTTGGCAAAGATGCATTCGTCTCATATGCAGAACAACATGTCCGATCAATCACGCTGATTGTTGCGCCAATCATGTTGATTGAACTCGTCACATCGATCGCGCTCTTCTCATTTCGGCCGCCTTCAGTGCAGATGTGGATGGTCATCGTAGGAATGTTTCTTGTCGCATTGGCATGGATTTCGACTTGGTTGTTGCAGATCCCTGCCCACGAAAAACTTGTTTCGGGATTTGATTCGGCGGCGTATCTGCGACTTGTGGGCACAAACTGGATTCGCACCATCGCATGGACTTGCCATGGAATTGTGACGGCTTGGATGTGCTGGATGTGCTTGACTACGATTGAATAAGTCGTCGAATCAAGGGCAGAACAAGTACGCTGTGCCAATGAAACAGCTCCGAAAACCCCGCAAGCGCGTTGAACTTCCTCCAATTGATTTGGGGCCTGGCGTACTTGAGCAATCGCATGTTGTCACTCCGTTCGCAATCAATATTTTTGCGTGGAATACACACCGCTTCGTCGAACACAAAATCACATCTCTCGTTGATGTCGAGCGGCTTCGTGAGAATCTTTCGATGTTGTGGATCAACATTGATGGAACGCCGGACGCTGCACTTCTGTCACAACTTGGGCAACTCTTTGATCTCCATCCGCTTGCGCTCGAGGATGTGCAACATCCGACTCAACGCGCAAAGGTCGAACCATTTGGACCAAATCTTTTTGTTGTCGTTCCAATGCCTATGAATCAAAATGGGCAGTTTGAAACAGAACAGTTGGCGATGTTTGTCGGCCCATCTTCGGTGATCACGATTTCGCAACGGCTTGACGGTGATTGTCTCGATCATGTGCGACAGCGCATTCGTAAGCACGAAGGTCGCATTCGCGATAAAGGTGCGCCTTATCTGGCATTTGCGATCTTTGATGCAGTCATTGACCACTATTTTCCAATCGTCAATGAACTTGGACAACGAATTGACTTGATCGAAGAAGTGGTTGTCGACAGCCGAACTCCACCAGACATGTACGCCATTCGCGATGCCAAACTCGAACTTGCAAAGGTGCGTCAAGCGATCTGGCCGATGCGTGATGCGTTGACGGCGATGATGACGATGGAAGCTTGGTTTGACATGGAACACCGCATATTTCTTCGCAACGCTCTTGATCACGTCATGCGACTCATCGACATGCTCGACTCTGAGCGCACGATGGCTTCTGACTTGATGGAACTTGCGATAGCAATCGCTAATGCGAAACTTGGCGAAGTGACGAAAGTGTTGACGATGATTGCAACGATTTTCATTCCGATCACTTTTATTGCAGGTGTGTATGGAATGAATTTTGAATTTATGCCTGAACTGCATTGGAAGTATGGATACGTGCTTGCGCTGAGCCTGATGGGATTGACCACGACGGGATTCATGGTGATGTTTTGGAAGCGTGGATGGTTTCGCTCGTCGATCATGGTTGAACGTACTTTGCGGAAATAAAGTTACGGATACAGCCAGGGAATCGAGTCACTGAAATGCAAAGGTGGTTAGCCGTGAAAAGTCCTCTCGGGGCTCAGACAGTCCTCGGCGACCGACACGATCTGGTTGAGCGAAGTTTGATTACAAGTGCCGTCGGCCACCTGCGGAACTCGCCCGAGAGAACTTTCCAGCGGCTGGGCACGCAAACGGATGAGCTAGGGATCTGAAAAACGTTCGAGCGAGAATTTGATTCGTCAACGTGGGCAGCGGAATGATTTGAACCCCGGCGAGTTTGCAAGCCGAGCCGGAGTCCGCGTAGGCGAGGCGCAGCATGTTTGAGCCCGGGGGCGAATCAGTCCGCGGCCAAAATCTGCACGAACCACTTTTGAGTCCATGCATGTTTGAGCCCGGGGGCGAATCAGTCCGCGGCCAAAATCTGCACGAACCACTTTTGAGTCCATGCACATTTGCATTGTAAAGATTGCAGTATTTACCCCCTTGCGCCCGCAAGGAGAATCTTGGATGATGATCACCATGCAGCTCGCGGAGCAGCACTTTGACCTTCACGGATGAGAAAGATCGAATGCCCAAACCATTCACAATGCCCATGGACACGCAGACAGTAAATCGCGCTTCTGATTATTTCGGCTCGCTCACCTTCAGCGGTGATGTCATGCTGAAGAGATTACCGCCCGAAGTTTTCATGAACCTCCAACGCACCATGCAACGCAACCTCTCGCTCGATCGATCAATCGCGAATACGGTTGCGTCTGCGATCAAGGAATGGGCGCTCGAACATGGTGCCACTCATTACTGTCATTGGTTTCAACCTCTCACTGGATTAACGGCCGAGAAGCACGACGCTTTCCTTTCGCCGACCGGTGATGGCGGCGCTATTGAAAAATTCTCTGGTGATGCTCTCATTCAAGGGGAGCCAGACGCTTCCAGTTTTCCATCTGGCGGAATTCGCGATACATACGAAGCTCGCGGATATACGGCATGGGATGCAACCAGTCCTGTCTTCTTGTTGCGTGGCAGCGATGGGAATATGACCCTCTGCATTCCGACTGCTTTCGTTTCGTGGACTGGTGAAGCACTCGATCAGAAGACGCCACTTCTTCGTTCAATCGATGCAGTTTCGAAACATGCATTGCGCATTGTGCGCTTGTTTGGCGATACAAAAACGACGAACGTAATCGCGACACTTGGTTGCGAACAGGAATATTTCCTGATTGACCGCGAACTCTTTCTGCAACGACTTGATCTCGTTGTTTGCGGTCGAACGTTGGTTGGTGCTCAGCCTCCCAAGGGTCAGCAATTGGAAGATCACTACTTTGGCGCAATTCCTGAAGCGGTTTTGGCATATATGACCGAATGCGAAGTGCGTTTGTTTGAACTTGGAATTCCAGTCAAAACGCGGCACAACGAAGTTGCGCCTGGTCAATACGAACTTGCCCCGACCTTCGAAAATTCTAATGTCGCTGTTGATCACCAGATGACAACGATGCATGTATTGAGGTCCGTTGCCCGAAAGCACGGATTTGAGTGTCTGCTCCATGAAAAACCATTTGCCGGCATCAACGGTTCTGGCAAGCACAATAATTGGTCGATGTCCACCGATACTGGGGTCAACCTTCTTGATCCACGCGACGACACACATCCCAATATGCAGTTCATGGTTTGTCTGGCCGCAATCATTCGCGCAGTGGATTTGCATGCAGATTTACTGCGAGTTTCGATCGCAACTGCTCACAACGATCATCGTCTTGGTGCCAACGAAGCGCCCCCTGCAATTATGTCCATCTATCTCGGCGAGATGCTCACTAACATTCTGGATCAACTCGTTGCAGGCGAAACAAAGAAGTCTGCAAAGACTGCTGATCTTGAATTGGGTTCCAGAACTCTCCCTCAGATTCCTCGACACTCCAGCGATCGCAATCGAACAAGTCCTTTCGCATTCACTGGAAATAAGTTCGAGTTTCGTGCGGTCGGTTCTTCGCAATCTGTCGCATGGCCGAATACCGTGCTCAACACCATCATTGCAGAGAGCATGGATTTCATAGCGACTTCACTTGAAACAAAACTTGGAAAGAATCCATCTCCAGCGAAGATGGAAAGTGTTGTGAGGGTCTTGCTCAAAGACATCGTGAAGACACATAAACGTGTTTGCTTCGATGGCAATGGTTACAGCGCAGAATGGCATGTGGAAGCGGCAAAGCGTGGGTTGCCGAATTTCCCCTCGACTGCGGATGCACTTCCAACACTCGCGACGAAAAAAGCAGAAAAATTATTTGCTGCATACGGCGTTCTTTCTCAACGCGAACTGCACGCGCGTTATGAAATTCAGATGGAGCAGTATTGCAAGATCGTTCAGATCGAAGGACGAACTCTTTCCCAATTGGCAATCACTCAAATATTGCCAGCTGGTCTACGGGCGCAAGGAGAATTGGCAGATGTCGTTGCTGCAACTCAACACGCGGGCGTCCCCTGCCCCGAAAGCGAAGCGGCACTTCGAGATCTTGCAGGACAAGTCGCGGCCTTGCGCACTGCTGCTGCTGTCTTGGATTCTGCGACATCCAAAGATGTACCGAGTATCGAAAAGCGTGTTCGCCATTTCCGAGATGTCGTGGTTCCTGCGCTTGGGAAAGTTCGCGAAATCAGCGATGCTTTAGAACGAATCGTGCCTGCCGACATCTGGCCAATGCCCGATTATGCCTCGATGTTGCTGATTCGCTGAACTGAGAAGTCTTTGTAAAGTTTTCAAGGCCCTGGTGCAAAGCCAGGGTCTTTTCTTATACTCTTGAACTCTTCACAATTGAGTCACTACTGATATAAGGACCACCATGAGCACCGCAACGACCATAGAAAACACTGTTCGCATCACCGACACTGGCCCCGCACTGAAGCGGATCGATATCACCATCCCAACTGCGAAGGTGAACGAGCAAATCGAAAGTGCATTCAGCGGACTCGCCTCGCAAGCGGTTGTTCCAGGATTTCGAAAAGGACATGTTCCCCGCGGACTTCTGGAGAAACGATTCGGTGAAGCGGTCCTGCAGGAAGCTCGTCAACAACTCGTTTCTCAGGCGTATCAGCAAGCATTGGAAGCAAATAAAATTCGGCCGATTGGTCAACCGGAACTTGCCCCAGGCGCAGTGGATGCTGAACTCGTGCGGGGAAAAGATTTTCTTCTATCGCTTGAAGTCGAAGTGATGCCAGAGTTCGAACTTCCAGCTTGGGAAGGTCTCGCGCTGCGCCGACCAATTCTCGACATCGAGCCGAAGCATGTTGAAGAGGAAATTGAACGGCTGTCATATCGCCTTGGAAATCCAGCCCAAATCGAAGGCCCATTTCAACCACTCGACCGGATGGTTGGAAAAGCTGTTGTTCGTCTCAAGGGAGATGACAAGGTGTTTTTTGAAACTGACAATGCACTTTCCGTTGTTCCTGCAGAAGATGATGCAGGAAAAGGTCCATTTCTTGGATTACTTGTGGATGGCCTTGATGCAATTCTCGGTGGAAAGAAAGTTGGCGATGTAGTCACGATTCAAATGGATGGTCCAGAAAGTCACGAAATCATCGAGATTCGTGGCAAACCGCTCTCGGTTGAATACACGATCAATGCTGCAGAACGTATCGCCCCTGCGACTCGTGAAGAGATCGCATCGAAGATGGGCGTTGAGACGGTAGATCTCATGCGCGAGAATCTTAAGGGTGTTCTCGAACGACGGCGCGACGACGAACAACGCAGTGCGCTGCGCGATCAAGTCTTCGAACAGCTCGCAAGTAAGGTCGATTTCGAACTCCCTGCTCGTCTTTCTGAAGCGCAAGTTGGTCGTGATCTCGAACGCCAACGATTGGAAATGCTCTATCGTGGCACAGATCCAGAAGTGGTCGAAAGTCGCCTTGCAGAGATTCGCAGTGCGACTGCGGAAGAGACGCGTCGACGTCTCAAGTTGTTTTTCCTCTTAGGAAAGCTTGCTGAAACTCTTGGAGTTGAAGCAACTGAAGGCGAAGTCAACGGACGAATCGCAGCAATCGCTCGATCACGCGGAATGCGACCAGACGCAATGCGAGCGGAGCTCGATAAATCAAATCGCGTCGGTGAAATTGCATTGCAGATCCGTGAACACAAGTCTGCAGACCGTGTGATTTCAAAGGCTGTGATTTCCGACATTCCTGCTGAGAAGTGGAATGAAGAAGCGCAAGCGAAGACGAAAGGAATGTCCGGAACACCGTCGACTGTTTCTACTCCCAAAGCAAGTGCCAGCAAAGCGCCTGCAAAGGAATCGAAAGGTAAGTCCAAGGATTAAGCATCTTTTGGATGTATGCGAGCAATGATCACATCATTGGTGCCAACTCATCTGACTCTTGCTATTCAGTCAGCGGCAAGTACAGGTGATATCGGAGCCTCAATCTTGCCTATCTTGGGTTGGCTTCTGGTCATCGTCTTCGCAGGAGGATTGTGTATCTACTTCATTGGACGTTGGATGCGCCGAGAGACCCACGATCCAGTTGGGTTTACTCTGGGGGATCTTCGAGAGATGCTCGCGTCTGGCGATATCACACCAGTCGAGTTTCAATCTGCACGCGATGCGATGATTGCTCAAGTCAAAAAGCAGGCTGCAACAACAAAGACGAAGGATGCGAAGTACACTCCCAACAAGCGTAAATAAAATGAAGAAGAACCCTAATTCACATCCTCTCACGACTGCCGCAGGCCCAGGAAATGGTGGTCGCAAAGGCGGACCGCGTGAAAGTGGGCTTGGTCCCAACGGACCATCCACCAACGGTGGCGGAGGCTCTACTTCCGGCACAGGTGGTGACGGTGGATTTCGCGGTAAGAAAGTCACGACTTGCAGTTTCTGTGGCAAGACAAGCCGAGAAGTTGGTCCTATGGTCGAAGGTCCCAACGATGTCTACATCTGTGCCAATTGCACAGATCTCTGTCAGAATATTTTCAAGCAGGAAAAGCGGCGCGTTACAGGTGCGGCTCCAGCATTAACGCAGATTCCTTCTCCGCGGCAGATGAAAGAATATTTGGATCAGTATGTGATTGACCAAGACCGCGCAAAGATTTCATTGTCCGTTGCAGTGCACAATCACTACAAGCGATTGACGCAGATTGATAACGCCGAAGCACCTGTCGAACTGGACAAGAGCAACGTTCTTCTTGTTGGCCCAACAGGAACTGGAAAAACACTTCTCGCAAGGACACTTGCTCGCATTCTGAATGTGCCATTCGCAATTGGCGATGCAACCACGCTGACCGAGGCTGGCTATGTCGGAGAAGATGTTGAGAATCTTCTGCTGAAACTCTTGCAAGCAGCCGACTTTGATGTTGAAGCTGCACAGCGCGGCATCATTTATATCGATGAAATTGACAAAATTGGCAAGACAAGCGGGAATGTTTCCATCACGCGCGATGTTTCAGGCGAAGGTGTTCAACAGTCTTTGTTGAAGATGCTTGAAGGCACGGTTGCAAATGTTCCGCCACAAGGTGGCCGAAAGCATCCCGAACAACAGTACATCCAACTCGATACCACGCACATTCTTTTCATCTGCGGCGGATCATTTGTCGGCATCGATGACATCGTTCGTCGGCGAATCGGCAAACGCAGAATCGGATTCTCAACAGATGGCGTTCATGCGATTTCTAAAGCCGATGATGATTGCGCAATGTTGAGCCAAATTCAACCCGACGATTTATTGGAATTCGGATTGATTCCAGAATTGATCGGCCGTCTGCCAGTCGCATGTGCATTGATGCCGCTGAATCGTGCTGCGATGATTCAAATCTTGACCGAGCCAAAGAACGCACTTGTCAAGCAATATCAACATCTCTTTCGGCTTGAAAACACGTCGCTGGAGTTCACAACTGGTGCTCTTGAAGCAATCGCAGATCGTGCGATGGAGCGCCAAACTGGCGCGCGTGGATTGCGTGCCGTCGTCGATGATTTGATGACTGATTTGATGTACCAACTTCCGGACCTCGATAATTCAAACACGATTTACCGAATCGATGAAGATTCCATTCGCCAAGGAAAAATTGTGCTGGAAACAGTTCGGCAGCGTGCGCGTGAGAGTGCGTGACCGCGAGAGAAGTGTCAATGAACCAGTGGCGGCAGATTCTCAATCACGCTGGAAGTATCGGCATAAATTATCCTGATCGAACCGCACGAATGACAGCGCTGGTGGATCTATTGTGGGAGGAACTTTCTCCAAATGGCTTGTCTTGGATCGGCTTCTATCTTGACCAACCAAATGAGCCCACAGAAACGAAATTGATTCTGGGCCCCCGCCGCAATAAGCCCGCATGCAGTCCCATCGGATTGCATGGTGCGTGTGGGAAAGTTCTCTTGAGTGGCACGCCTCTCATCGTTGGAGATGTTCGAGAACTGGGCGCGGGATATATCGCTTGCGATCCACTCGATCAAAGCGAACTCGTGCTTCCCTGCATTGATCCGGATGGCTCTGTTTGGGGCGTCCTGGATGCAGACAGTCACC
>CAJCCX010000070.1 GCA_903961015.1 uncultured bacterium | reverse complement strand
TTCAGTTGGTGTTGATTTGCGTCTGGCAAGCCGCGCAAATTGGTTGGCGGGCAGGGACCTTGTCGAAGTCGCGCGGTGGGGTCACTGGATGAGCGAGGCTGTGGTTGCGAAGGAAGTGGTTGCGACTACCCCGCAGCCATCGTTGCAGACGGTGAGCAGTTTGTAGAGACTATGAACAAAGCGCAGTTATTACTGGGAAACCTGCATCATTTGAAGTGCGCGATCCATTGCTCGGCGGTAAATCCAGGCGCTCTCTTTTGGGTCTGCGTTCGCCTTTCCTGCTTTGAGAGCGTCGGTCAGTGTCGTGCCTGTTTGCTTCGTAGTGGAGTTGTCGCCAAGCAAGAGCACCGCATTGATTGCAAGTTCATAAAGTGCAGCGCACGCAGTTGGGTCACCTTCGTTGAAGAGAGGCACTCCTCGTTCGATTGCGAGTTCAAAGATTACGGCCGCACGTTGAGCAGGACTCATCGTGTTCGCGGCGATCTTCGCGGGCGAAGTTTTTTTGGTGGCCAGTACGCGATCGATGATGTGAATGACACCGTTGGCCGCCTCAATGTCGGCGACTTCAATGCGAGCATCAGAAACGGTAATCACACCTCCATTGAGAGCAAATACAACCTCACCATCTCCCATGAGCGTGCGAGCAGATCCTTGCGACAACATCTCATCGCGGCGAATCGCTGTGGGTAGAACATGACCAGCGAGCACAGCAGTGAGTGCGCTCTTGTCCGCGAGTAGTGCGGTGAGTGCCTCGGGTGGAACGGCCGCGAATGCTTTGTTTGATGGTGCAAGGAGCGTCCAAGGTCCTGGATTATCTTTACCGAGTTGTGGTCCAAGGCCCGCGGCATCGAGCGCAGTGCGTAGTGTGGAGCAGCGCGCATCAGCAGCAATCAGCTCATCAATAGTGCGAAGTTCTGGCATCAAAACGCTGTCAATCACTTGCACTACGCCACTGTCGAAAGCAACATCGGTCGCTACAAGTTGTGCGTCATTAATGGTGAGTTTGTTCGGGTCAACATTCAGTGTTTGCCCAGAGAGCGCTTTCAGTCGCCGTCTATCAAGCACCGCTGAAATTTCCAGAGACTGTCCAACGATGTGATGCTTCAAAATTGTTTGAAGAACTGACTTGCCATCAGCGGATGTGAGAAAGTCAACTTGCTTCTTTGGAAGTTTGGCGAAGGCGGCGTTGGTTGGCGCAAAGATTGTGACTCGAGCGCCCTTTGGAAGCTCGAGTTCTGCGGCCTTCACGAGCGCAAGCAGCGTGGTGAGATCCGCCTTCTGCGCAACGGTAGTCAACGACTGACTTGATGTTGGTTTTGGCGACGCACCAAGCGGTCGGATCCAATCAATTTCTAAAGCGAAATCGCCCGGCTTTTTATCCGCAAGAGTGATCCCCACCGATTCGATAGATTCTGGAGCAAGCGGTGGTGCATTGCGCACGCGTTGGCCAAAGGTATTAAAAGTGCATTCATCGAATGGAATCTCAACTTCAATCCATTCGCCAGCCTTGGTTTCAAAGACGCGCTGATAGCCACCAGCCATAACCCGCGCGCGCGACGATCGAATATCACACTGATAGGTGCGTCCATCACCTTTGACGCGCATAAGTAATCCCTTTGTATCTGCAAATAATCCCTCTGGAATCTCGGTGCGAATTTGAGAAAATCCACCATTGTTTTCAAGCGAAAGTTCGCCCGTGAACTGCAACGTTCCACCTTCGCCTGCTGAGATACGACCTGTGGAGCGTCCACCCATGACGCCGTCAAGCACGGTTTGCCAACCCTTGATTCCGGTATCGAACTCCAAGTTGGATTCTGCTCGCGCTGTGGGTTCGGCGCATACGGCGAAGCAAGGCGTACTTACGGTACTGATTGCGATGACGACGAGACGGACTAGATGTGATGGCATAAAATTATTCATGGTGCAAATTGTAGGTCTGTGATGAAGTGCGAGAGCGGATGTCGGTTCATATTTATTTTGTAATTGTGAATTTGAAAAGCGAATTTCTTGCAATTGGTTATGGAAATTTAAGGAGGTGGTGACGGTGATGGTGACGGTGACGGTGACGGTGACGGTGACGGTGCAAATTGAAGGGTTGTGAAAAAGGGGATTCACTGCGAAACTGCACGCATGAACGATGTCGTGCCGAGTCATTCGCCCCAGGACAATTCGAATGCTCAGCGCCCGCCAGATTTCGGCGTGAGTGCGCCTAAGCCAGCGGCGAGAACGCGCGCGCGATTTCGGTTGCCGCTAATGTTGATTGGCGGTGGCGTGACGATGTTCGTGCTTGGCACAGGACCGCTGCTCTTGACGATTCTGTTTGCATCTTTAGGTTGGACAAGCGATCCCAATCCAAATCCAGTTGGCTTTGGAATCTTGGCGATGTGCACCTTCTGGCCGAGCCTCGGCTTGATCCTCGCAGGCGGCGTGATCGCGGCGGTGAGATGGGCGGGGTAAGGGGGAGGCGTGTG
>CAJCCX010000069.1 GCA_903961015.1 uncultured bacterium | reverse complement strand
GATTGGTCTGTCCTTTCAAAGTCGTTGCACATTCGACATTTTCGGCCTCGACGGCGACTTCTTGCGGCTTGGCATTCTGCTTGGCGCTCGATTGAACAAGCATGATCACTTGTGGTTCCTCAATCATCAGAGTCCGAGAGATTTCAAGCAATTCCATTCGAAAGTGACGATCGATCCAATCGGCTGCGAATTGTGTTTGAGCTGTCACTCGAATTTCTCCCAAAGAGAGATCGATCTGAGCATTATCTTGAAACCACAACTCGTATTTTCGAGCGCCGAGTCGTTGTCTCAGCGCACTGCAAAGAGCCTGCAGTGTGGTGTCGGTCGAGTTGTGAGCGCAATCGACTGCGGCAGAAGTGTGGTGCATCAAGACTCCAGACAAGGAGATCGCCCGAGTCGATGGTTCGACCAGTGATCCCAGTTCACCCAAGTTTTATGACGGATCCTTCCACGCCAGCCTTCGTTGCGATTCGCTCCAATCAGAGTCGGGACTCATCGGGAGAAGCGAATTGCTTCAAACGGTTCGCACACTCTTCCTTGAGTTGCGGCAGGAGAAATATATCTCACTTGAAGACTTTTTCGACCCTCTACGTGTGAAGTTTTTCGCCCTGAAACGCTAAATCCAGTAAATGAAGGGCGATATGAACGCAAAAAATATATTTTGAAGACTCCAAAAAGAATTATCCACGGAGCGTGGATAAGTCGTGGGAATCTCAGTTTTTATTTTCCAACACAACCGATCAATGCGGATCTGCGCAGTCTCATAGCAAATCCGCGGGATTGATAGAGGCGCATTGCAGGATGATTCAATTCGTCACAGGCAAGCGCGACCGATTGGCCACCGCCATCTTGGACAATTCCAAGTGCATGGTCGAGTAAGTATCCACCGACTCCGCGTCCTCGGGCATTTGGAGCGAGACCAAAATAGACAACCTCAATGCAATTCGAAACTGGAATTTCACTCATCAACGAAACTCCAGATGGCACGCCATCGACTTCGGCAATCAGCCATTTCTTTGGATCGATAAAGCCAGTACTAATGTGGCCGTCAAGAATGTCTGAGGTTTTTCTCATCTCTGCAAGTCCAGGGCAATCGAGCGAGTCCACATAAGTTGCTTCAAGCAATTCTTCCAATGATGTTCGATCATTCGTATTCCAAGATCGAATGGTCACACCCGCGGGCGCACCCTTTCCTGCATTGAGAGGACGTCGTATACGAGAGAGTTCGAGATATGCAAGCACTCCAATTGGATTCATGCCTCCCGAGGAATACATCGAGAGCTCTTCACTGCGAAGCGGTTCGACAAGCGCTTGCACGAGCACCGCGTCAAGTTCATTTCCAGCAGAAATTGCTCTGCGAATGAGCGCCGCCCCACGATCTTGATCTGCGTTGTTATGCGGTGGAGTGACAAAGATCATGGCCGTTCGTCCAGGGGAACGAGTCAAGAGTGCGGCATTGGAAATGTTTCCTCGAGCATCATTGATCGCAAATAGGAGCTCCTCTTTCCGATTCACCGACCGACTTGTATAGCGCGTCGCTCGCTGTTGTGATCCACCAAAGACGGTGGAAATCGCGTGTGATCGCTCCTGCGCCGAGGGCGAAAAAATATCGAATGGCTCGCTTGTTGGCCGACTCATTTCAAAGAGGTTAGCACTTGCAATCGACGCTATAATCAAACTCATGCAATCCTGGAAATTGAATCTTGCTTGCGTGTTTGTCGTCACATCCTCTGCGATTGGTTTTTCCGGCGCCCAAGATTCTGGTGCTGGAGGAACGACCACGCCTAAGGCCCCAAAGAAAAGTGAGCCGCAACCGGCCACGCCGATGCCTACAGATCAGGCGTTAACACTTTCGCCAGAACCGAGCGAAGGGAATTGGCAATTGGATTTTCAGCCTGGCGACTTTCGCCTCTACATTGATCCAGAGACGCATCAAAATTATTGGTACTTCACATACAAGGTTGTCAATCGAACGGGGCAAGATCGTTGGTGGGCGCCCAAGATGGAACTCCTCGAGGATCATGGGCGATTGCGTCGATCCGGCAAAGATGTCTCTCCAATTACAGTGAAGCGAATCGAAGCTTTGATTGGCAATAAATTGATAGAAGATCAATTCCAAATCATTGGCGAAATCCGACAGGGGGAGTCGAATGCAAAGGAAGGATTCGTTGTGTGGAGTTCGGATAATCTTCTTTCAACCGAACTTCATCTCTTCATTCGAGGCATGTCGAGCGAGTTTAAGAAGGTTCCCAATCCTGTTGAAGCTGGAACCGAGGTCACTATGCATAAGACAATGAAGCGCGATTACAGAGTTTCGGGGGATCCTCTGGCTCGTGGGTCGACGCCGCTTGATTGCGAACAAACCGTATGGATTCTGCGCTGAAATTGCGAACCGTAAGGATTTCCATCGTCTGGGAATGATGCCTGCAAGGGGGTTGCTGATTAGGCTGTTTGTCTTTATGATGTTGGGCTCGATCAGATCACCAGCGGAGCATCAAACTATGGCACATAAAAAAGGACAGGGTTCAACTCAAAACGGCCGCGACTCGAACGCGCAGTTCCGTGGCATTAAACTTTTCGGAGGTCAGCTTGCGCAAGCGGGTTCTGTCCTCGTCAGTCAATGTGGAACCAAGTGGAGGGCCGGCTATCTCGTCCATCAAGGTCGCGATTACACGCTGACTGCCTTGGTCGAAGGAAAGGTTCGCTTCCGAGGACGCTCGGTCGACATCATTCCTGCGGATCCAACCACGCCGCGTATGGCGATCGACCGCTGACGAAGTGCGTTCAGGCTTTGCAAGAAACAAGTTTTGATTTGCTTCGACTCGCTTCAAGTTGATTTGATGCCGAGCCGCAGAGGACTTTATTACTCATGTTCATCGATACCGCAATCATCTTGATCCGCTCTGGAAAGGGTGGCAATGGTTGCATGCACATGCTTCGCTTGAAGGGCAATGCAAAGGGCGGCCCCGATGGCGGTGATGGCGGCAAGGGTGGCGACATCGTTGTCACCGCAAATGCTCACATCGACACGCTGGTCGAATTCGGTTTTCGTCCTCACTGGTTTGCACAGGAAGGCGAGGCTGGTTCGAAGAAAAAATGCGCAGGCAAAGCTGGCGTCGATTGCATCTTGCCTGTTCCGCTTGGAACGCAAATTTTCGATGCAGAAACAAACGAACTTCTTGTCGATATTGTTTCACCCGACCAGACCGTAATTCTTGCGCATGGTGGTCACGGCGGAATTGGCAATGATCGATTCAAGAGTGCAGTCCATCAAACTCCAACCGAATTCACACCAGGTGGCGATGCGATCGAACGACAATTGCGAATGGAACTTCGCCTCATCGCAGATGTCGGATTCGTTGGGCTTCCCAATGCGGGAAAGAGCACATTTCTTCGAGCAACAACGCGGGCTCAGCCCAAAATTGCTGCGTACCCGTTCACAACGCTTGCGCCGCAACTTGGCATCGCAGAACTTTCGGATGAACGCAGACTCGTGCTCGCAGATCTTCCTGGTTTGATCGAGGGCGCTTCGCAAGGAGTTGGGCTTGGTCATGACTTCCTCAAGCACATCGAACGTACGCGAGTCATCTTGCATGTCTTGGATTGTGCGCCTCCAGATGGAAGCGATCCTTTGGAAAATCATCGCAAGATTCGCCGCGAACTTGCCGATTTCAGCGAGCAACTTGCGCGCACGCCAGAGATCGTGGTCCTCAACAAGGTCGATCTGATCCCAGAAGAGGATCGCAAAGAAGTTCTTGACGAACTCGTCGCACGATTTGAACGTGAGCGGGGAGTTCGTCCGCTTGTTGCCAGTGGTGCCAGTGGCGAAGGAGTTCGTCCAGTCTTAGAGTCCGTGTG
>CAJCCX010000068.1 GCA_903961015.1 uncultured bacterium | reverse complement strand
TATCTTTCGCAAGCTGAGTTGCTTGTTTTGGGAGAGCTCTTGCCGCGTGACGAAAAGCAAGCCGCTCTCAACTTTGCTCTTTATGCCTTTGATCCTCGCTCGATGAGCATGCCTCAAAGAGCGGAAAGTTGGACGCGCGCTGCAGATGGACAATGGATGCTCGTGACTCAACCCGGCATCGACGAGAGTGCGGAAATAACTTGGCATGACGCAAATGGTCGTCTTATACGGCGATCAGAACCGGGAGGATTTATGACCGAAATCTGTTTGCCACGCCAGCTCCAGCAAATTTGGACTGGAAAAGGTTTGCAAATTCGATGACTTCGCCGCGCACAATCGTGCGATTGCTCTGGTTGTGCGCACTGCCAGTTTCCTGCGTAGCTCCAACTGGAAAAGTGGATAGTCCGCCGATTCTCTTTGAAATACTTTCAACTGCGAGCGTTCCATTCGCAGTCGATGCGAGTGATCAGATCGCCCCGATGGGAGCGAACTGGACATGGCAAAGGGTCGATGCAAATGGCCGCGCGACAGGTGATCCCGTCATTGCAACTCAGGGAGTTTCGACTTCATTACATGGTGGAATGTGGATGATTCCAATGATTGATGGAGACCGAGAATATGTTTCGCTTGCAAACAATGGTGACCTCTCGCTTGTCGCAGTCGAAGCACCCAATGACAAAGCGATCAGCATCTTTACTCCCGCGCTGGTTCTTGCTCCAAGACAAATGCACATGGATGAAATCTTTGCGTCATCAAGTTCGATGCGCGTTGATTGGATGGATGATGGCGGCGAGAGAGACCGAGGCGTTGGGCAGCGCACGACGCGAATCGTTCGCGCAGAAAGAATTCGAACACCACTTGGTGAATTCCAAACGATGCGCGTCGAAACAAAGTTTGAAGCTGTCCTGCGCCTTGCGAAAGCGCAGCGTTCCACAACTGTTTGGATCGCAGCCGGCATCGGTCCAATTGCAGAAGAATGGCATGGAAAAGTGACAGTTATGGGAATTCAAATCTCAAATGATGTTGGAACTGCGATAAGAATTTCGACAATTTCTCCTACGCAAGAGAAGACTCTCCCCCTAGAGTGATATCACTCGATGAACTCAGCACCTTCCATTTTAGTTGCTATTCCTGCTCATAACGAGGAGAAATACATCGATCGCGTCTTGCCCCGCGTGTTGCAATTTCAATTGCCTGTCATGGTTGTTGATGATGGTTCCACGGATTCCACTGCCGCCCGTGCTGCGAAATGGCCAGTTGAACTGGTGCGAAACCCTAAGAATTCTGGTTATGGAAGAGTCATGCAGGACATCTTCGCATGGTCGACGATGCGCGGATTCGACTGGGTCATCACAATGGACTGCGATGAGCAACACGAGCCTGCGTTTATTCCCGAGTTCATCCGCGCAATCGAATCGGATGATGTCGACGTCATTTCTGGAAGTCGATACCTCCGCCATCACGAAAACGACACTGTCGCTCCTGCGGATCGAAGCGAAATCAATCGCACATTGACTTTGGAAATCAATCAATATCTGAATGGAGCATTTGAGTCGCCATTGACTGATTCATTCTGCGGTTTCAAGGCGTATCGTTCTGCTGCGTGTCATGCACTTCAACTGACTGCGAATGGATACGAGTTCCCGATGCAATTTTGGGTCCAAGCAGCTGCAAATCGACTGCGTGTGCGCGAAATTGCTGTTCCAAAGATCTATCTCGATCTCAATCGGACTTTTGGAAATGGACTCGATGATCCAGATCGCAGACTTTCGGTGTATCGAGACACGTTGCTGCATGAACTGGAACGATGTCATGGAAGATTGGCTTATCTTCGTCGTTCAGTTTGTCCGCGTACGTGATTCTTCGATTCTGAGAATAGACTCCTCATCGAATTGGAACACAGTTTGAAATCAGTCGATGTGCATTTCCCTGCAGAGGGTTCGAAAGAGAAAGAACTTTCTCCCCTTGCATCCAAACTTCGCTGTCAACTTCGTGACTCCCTGCAAATTCCCAATGGATTCGTGGCAGGAACCGGACACCAGCCGATCACATTGCACTGCGGATTACTTGCGAAGTTCATCGCTGCTTCAAGCGTTGCGAAAGCGCATGGACCCCAAAGTTGCTGGGTTCATTTTCTCAGCGACCAAGATATTGTGGATCCATTTCGCATTGATGTGCCAGTGCTCGAACGAACAGGGACTGTTCGTAGAACTTCGCTTCGAATTGCGGCAGAACAAGCAAAGTTTTCGATCGATGCCGTGCCATTCGCCAGACCTTCTCAAAGACCTCGCCGCCCTGATATCGAATCGCTTGCATCCCCCGCTGCATCACTTGCGTTGGACAAAGTGATCGCCGCAGTGCAAGATGCTTGTGATTCGCCAAACGCTGGCGTGCAAATGGCGCGAGCGATGATGCAATGCGCAAGTCGTTGGGTCAATCCACCATGTGCCATCGTGGAGAGCCGGACTTTATTGGCATGCGATGCTGCGAGATCACTCTTGCAGAAAATGCTTGCTGCGCCAGAAAAATGCGCGGCGAGTTTTAATGCAGCGCTGAAAATCGATCCGCGTTCTGCACGCCCTCTGCGAGAAAATGGCTCGCGCAGTGAAGTGCCAGTGTGGGGAGTCCGTGCGGATGGTTGCCGCGAACGACTGGATGCGGCTGAAGCGCAACGCCGTTTCGAAAATGGATTACCGCTTCTTCCAAGGGCATTTCTCGCATCGGGACTGATGCGCCTGACTTGCGATCTATTTTTTCACGGAATGGGTGGAGTGCGATACGAACGGGTTGGCGATCGTTGGTGGCGAGATTTTCTCGACATCGAATTGCCTGAATTCGGTTCTGCAACAGCGACCGTCGTTCCATTTGCAAGCGACCTTGGAATAAATTTCGACACCAACGCACTGCAGCAACCTTCATGGCGGCAAGCATGGTGGGATCCAACACGACTTGATCGAGACAATGAAGAATCGCCTGCAATGATTGAACCAAATCGCGTCGCCCTCCTGCAGGCAATTCAAGATGCTCCACGCAAATCAACCCAACGCCGCGCTGCATATCGAGCGCTCTGCGATCACATCAACGCGTTGCGCAAAATCAAAAGTGCGGAATTGACATCGCTCGAAAACGTCGAAAAGCAGAGCAAGTCCATTCGTGCGCAAATCGCACTTGCCAACGATCGAACATGGCCATTTGTGTTGATGAGAGAAGCAACCATTGATTCGATGGCAAATTCCATTCGCCATCACATCGGTCAACGTTGATCAGGATTGCAAGTCAACGCCAGCCTGAGAATCCACCGGATTGAGCGGATCTGGCCGATACATCCGTGAGTCCAAACTCCAGATGCGCTCGGTGAATTCGGCATTCCCCGCATGCAACCGTTCGCGGGCTACTGCATGAATGGAAATGGTTGTTTTCGCTTCAAGATTATCCAGGAGAGCAACGAAAATAGCTTCTGGAGTCGAAGGCAACTTTGCAGCGCCATGTTCCAATTGTCCGTGATGAGAAATCAGAATGTGCTGAAGAACGGTCACAACTTCGTTTGAAAGCCGAATGCCGCTGCTGCGAGCAGCCAATGCCGCTTTCAGTTGCAACCAAATTGCGCCACGCACGAGATGTCCAATCAATTGACCATCCATTGTGTAATTGAAACCTTTTTCCCATTCCAATTCGACGGTCTTGCCAAGATCATGCAGGAAAAGCCCTAACAAAACAATGTCTCGATTCAACTCTGGATAAAGCGGCAGCATGCGATCGGCAAGATGCATCAGTTGGTTCGTGTGTTCGAGCAAACCACCGATCCATGCATGATGCACATTCGTTGCGGCAGGCGCGTGCCGAAATGCTGCCATCATTGGTTCGTCTGTCAGATATGCGTCGGCAAGAGCACGCATGCCAGGATCGTTCATTGAATGCAGAAGTGTGGTCACTCCGCTGAACATCTCAGCGATATTTTTTCGGGTCGTTGGCAAGAGCGATACCAAGTCTTCAGCACTCACCTCAACGCCTTGAATCTGATCGAGAACAATTTGATTCTGACCGTTATAGAGTTCGACGCGACCGACGACTCGTGCATATCCAGTTGCGCTCACATCTTGCAAATTCGATTCTTCGAATGTCCACTTTCGTGCCGCAGCTTCGCCAGTCGCATCTCGGATAAGCGCCTTGAAGTAGCACTTTCCCCCGCGAGTCACAGCTGTTTGCGGATTGACGAGACTATAAATTCCATCGATAAATGCGCCGACCTTCAGATCTCGAATATTGATATGCGGTTGAGAATTCATAGCGTGTGCCTTTCGATAGGAATGAGTCTATAGCCGAGTCTGCTTTGTATGTTCGAAAGCAGTTTTATTCATTCGTTCGTAAATCATCCAAGACACTTGGGATTTCATCGCAGAGTTCTGTGGCAAGAAGGCCAGCTTCGCCAAGACGTGCGCTCCACGATCGGGCTGCGAGTCCGTGAATTGCGACTCCTAATCTTGCGCAGTCAAAGAGAGACATGCGATGTGGGGGACGGACAAATTGCGCAGCGATTGAGCCAATAATTCCAGCAAGTGCATCGCCAGTTCCACCAGTCGCAAGCGCGGCGTTTCCGGCGCGCGCGGACCATTGATGCACGCCATCGCTGACCACCGTTCGTGCGCCTTTGAGAACAACAACGCATCCAATTCTTCCCGCAAGCGCATCTGCCGCTGCACCTCGACGAGCCTCATCTGTAGCCGCAGTCGGATCGAGATCGAGTGATTCCGCCAAGCGCTGGTACTCACCAGGATGCGGAGTCAGTATCACCGAAGCATCGCGAATGTCTCGAGGAAAATCATTTAAACGAGAGAGCGCGTTGAGACCATCTGCATCAATGATCAGCGGACCGCGGACGTGGCTCAACATGCGCACAACGATTTGATCGATCGCAAATCCATCACCAAGCGCAGGACCGAGGACGACCGATTGAACACGATTCAGAATGGGATCGAGCAATTCTGCGCATTCGCACGGAAGAAGCGCTCCATGCGAATCAACAGGAAGCGCATGTGCTGTCGCGCTTTCCAACGCGACGAGTGCTGATGCGGCAAGCGGTTCGGGAACCGCCAACTCCGCAAGTCCGCAACCAGTTCGCAGAGCAGCACGTGCTGCGATAACAGGTCCTCCAAGCATCACTCTAGAAAGCTTTGCGCAACCACCGATGACAAGAACTGTTCCAAATGTTCCTTTATGACCACGTTCATCTCGCGCAGGAAGTTCGGGACATGGCGATGTGTCGTGGCCACATTCTGCTTCGATGCGCTCATCGATCGACATGAACAACCTCGATTGAAACATTCCCCATCGTCGACAGCAGGTTTGAGAAATCTGCGTCGAGTTGCGCATCGTCCTGTGCGCTTGTCGCCATCAGCAGATGGCCTGGATGAAAGGAGCGTGAAGAAAGCGTCGCATCCAGATCGATCCAAGCACCATCCACCTGCGCCTGAGTCCACATATGCCAAGCGAAAACATCTCGTTTTCCAGCAAATTCTTGTGCATAAACCATTCCGCTTGCAACCCGCGAAGGAATCCCTTGCGCTCGAAGCAGTGCAGCCAAGAGAACCGCGTGCTCGGAACAATCTCCGGCTTTCGATTGAGCGACTGCACTTGCTCCTGCAAATGCTGTCGCGAGATCTTTGTGAATAATAAATCGCATCACGAATGTACGAAGCGCTTCGGCACGATCTGCAACTGGCGAAGTTTCATTCAGCCGAGCAGATGACACTGCCCGAAGAGCGAGATCGATTACAGCAGGATCCTTTGCATCGATCAAGATGCTTGACGCGAGATATCGAGCGTCGGCAAGTTCCTCTGCCGTCACGAGCGAAGTGCGACCCACGTCGATATCGACGAAAAGTCCCCCCGCTGGATTCGCTTCGAAACGCTGCGCGCCAGATGCAGGGAATACAAGTGCATCTCCATTGGTTGAACGCACCGCAATTCTTGCGTGGCGCGCAGTCAACAATTCTGGCGAAGGCTTCGCGAGCGAGACCATGCTGCGATCGATGAGATCAACTCCGCCAGTTGCGCTTGATCGTTTCGCTTGTGATTCACTGCATCGACGGGCAATCATGTCGCCAATCGCCATTTTTGTGCTGGAAATGATGACGTCGCCATCGGCATCAACCTCTTCCTCCGTTGGCATCGGCACAGCGCTATTCGTGGTGAGCCAACGAATTGTTTTCTTCGCTTCACCTTCTCCCATTCGCTTTGAGACCATATCGACGATCCGCAATCCACTCGATGGATCGACTGTGCGATAGGTGATTTCCGTGGCTCCATCCTTGCGGCGCGCGTTGATATTGCGTTCCACCTGCGCTGGTGTCCACCAAATACCTTCGGGAGATGGCATCTTGCGCGACAATGTGCGGCCGCCCGCTGTTTCATCAACTGCGACTTCTGTTTTGGAAAAGCGATAGATCGTGCGCGAAACTTCTGATCCAGATACCTGCTGAACTTCGCATTCGATTGGTGTTCCATCGGATGATTCGATAAATTTCCAGCCAACTCGAACGGTTGTCGATGCGCCTGCTCTGCCCAAGGTCAGGCGAATTTCGTTGCTGGTTTGAATACGATCGCCAAAAACTTCGAACTTTTCATGCATCCACCCACAATTTGTGCCGGCAATCGAAACAGCGAACCAGGAATCACGGGGGAAATTTTGCCCAGAAACTTGCCCAGAAACTTGGCCAGAAACTTGGCCAGAAACTTGGCCAGATTTTTGCGTCTGAACTGTTTGCGTTTTTCCATCTTCTGCAAATGCAGTCGAAGAAACCACAACCGCGCAGAGCGCGATCATGATTGCAATCAATCGCTCAAGTCGCGGCATCTGCAGAACCTTCGGGGCGCATCAGAGGAAAGAGAATCACATCCCGAATCGATGGACTATCGGTCATCAGCATCACAATGCGATCGATGCCCAGCCCCACTCCTCCAGCTGGCGGCATGCCAGTCCGAAGCGCTGTGATGAAATCTTCATCAAGCGTGCGCATGACCGCATCTTCTTCTTCGACGCCTTGCATCTGATCTGTGAACTTCGCAAGTTGAATATCAGGATCGTTCAGTTCGGTATACGCAGGCCCGACTTCCATGCCACCAATAAAAATATCCCATCTCTCTGCAATTTCAGGGTTTTTTCGACTTGGACGAGTGAGTGGACTGATGGCACTTGGATAGTCCATCACAAATGTTGGGCGACATGGATCGATCAATGCCTCTGCCTTGCGCTCGAATAGATCGTTCACCAGAAGCCAGTGATCGCGCGTCGCAGCATGTGCGAGATTCGCTGCAACTGCAGCTGCACGAACCTTCGCTTGATCGGTCATCGCAAATCCCATGGCGCGTTCGAAGAGATCGCCATATCGCACCTGCACAAACGGTCGGTGATAATCGATGCGCATTTCGCCCCAAGGCAAAATCGGCCCTTCTTCCGCCCGCGCGCACCAACCCTTCGCAAGCGATTCGGTTGCACAATGATGAATCAGCGACTCAATCAGTTCGAGCATCGTGCCATAATCGCCAAATGCTTCGTACGCTTCGAGTGCTGTGAATTCTGGATTGTGACTTCGGTCGACTCCCTCGTTGCGAAAATTTCGGTTGATCTCGAAGACCTTTGGAAGTCCGCCGACAAGCAACCTCTTCAAATACAACTCGGGCGCAATTCGCATAAAGAGCGGCATTCCAAGAGCATTGTGCGTTGTCACGAAAGGTCTCGCAGCAGCACCGCCAGCCACAGGATGCATCATCGGAGTCTCGACTTCGAGGAAGCCTCTGCTTTCCATGAAATGTCTGATCGCGCTGACAATGTGCGAACGAGCCTGAAATGTTTTGATGGTCTGGGGATTTGCAAACATATCCACATAACGCCGGCGATATCGCAATTCCGTATCTTCCAAGCCATGCCACTTGGATGGCGGCGGTTCGAGATTCTTCGACTGAATCGACAACTGCTTTGCCCAAACACAAATCTCGCCTTTCTTCGTCTGGCCAATCCGGCCTTCGGCGGAGATAATGTCGCCATAATCCAGTGCTTTAGCGACCTCGAAATCATTGGCAGACATTGCGGACTTGGAAACGCTGATCTGTAAATCGCCAGAAGCATCGCGCAAACCGATAAAAATGATTTTTCCCATGTCGCGGTGCTGAACAATTCGGCCTGCAACAATGACCACTGCGCGGTTGTCAGCAACGACTGTATCTGGATTTTCTTTCAAGGCAGCGCTTGCAGCGTCGTATGCCGCGTGCGCCGAAGCATCGAATTGCGCGCGAGCGGCTGAAAGAGTGACATTTCCATCCAACCGATTTCCGAAGGGTTCTACGCCGAGTTCGGATTTGAGTCGCTCGAGCTTGACACGACGCGCTGCGATCAATTCTGAAGATGATGGCTCTGCATTCTGCATCGTGCGATGATAATCAAGAGAGCGCAAGATCATTCGTCGGGGTACAGTCTCGATATGTATTTCGAAACCCACCAGCCAGTTCTCGACGATCTTCAGGCGCGGATTTTAGCCATCCGCGACTCTCTTTAACTACCCAGACAAGGTCTCACAACGCGCACGACTTGAAGCTCTCATGGGTGAGGGCGACTTCTGGAACGATCAGAAACGAGCACAGAAAGCTATCTCTGATCTGAAGGTCATTCGAGCGATGCTCGATCCACTCGAAGAACTCGTCAAGGGTCACGAAGATGCAACGGTCGGACTCGAACTTGCACGCGAGGCCAACGATCGAGAAATGCTTATCGAAGTGGACACCAGCCTGCATGCACTGATGGCGCGAATGCAGCGAGTGGAGTTGCAAAGTCTCTTGTCGGAGCGTCACGATCATCGACACTGCTTCTTTGCAATTCAAGCAGGCGTCGGCGGAACTGAAGCAAATGATTGGGCACAGATGCTTGAGCGTATGTATTTGTATTACTGGGAATCGATGGGATTCAAAGTGGAAGAAATGAGTCGAACGCACGGAACAGAAACTGGTATTGCGGAAGTCTCGTATGCGATTCGCGGTCCATTCGCATTCGGCTATTCATCGTGCGAAGCAGGATCTCACCGACTTGCACGCGTATCGCCCTTCAACGCAGAAGGCAAGCGACAGACTTCATTTGCAACGGTCGATGTCACTCCAGAATTTGACGAATCAGAAATCGAAATTCCAGATCGCGACTTGGAAATTGTTGCGTTTGTTCGGGCGAGCGGACCTGGTGGGCAGAATGTAAATAAGGTTGCATCTGCGATTCGAGTCGTGCATATTCCCACTGGAATTCAGGTCGTTGCCAACACCTTTCGAGATCAATCACAGAATCGAAAGCAAGCGCTTGCTGTGTTGATGTCGAAGTTGGAGCAGATTGCTCAAGAAAAACGCGACGCGGAAATTTCCGAAGCCAAGGGCGGCAAAGTCGAGCGCGGATGGGGAACACAGATTCGTTCCTATGTTTTTTATGACAACAGAGTGAAGGATCACCGTACGAACTATGAAGAGCCAAATCCTCAAAATGTTCTCAACGGACACTTGAGTGCCTTCGTCGATGCTGAATTGAAGCGGCGTCGGCGCGAGCGTGATGGCGTGCAAGCGGAATAAAAATATGAATATACATCCTGCTAAAATTCGCTTTGTTGACTTCGGTCGAATCGTCTGCAACGAAGACGAAGCCTTTCGTCGTGAGTGGCTCGTCACGAATGGAATTGGTGGCTATGCATCCGGGACAGTCGGAGGTGTACGCACGCGAAAATATCACGCGACGCTCATCGCAGCAACGACGCCCCCCGCCGTTCGCACCTTTCTCCTTGGAGAAACTTCGCCAACCGCCACGTACCGCGGCGTTCATTATCCGCTCAGTTCAAATCAATGGAAAGATGGATCAATCTCGCCACAGGGACACATTCGGCTTCAGAGATTTCATCTTGAGAATCAGATCCCCGTTTGGCGTTGGTCGTTTTCTGATGCACTCTTGGAACGCAGAATCTTCATGATTCATGGCGAAAACACAGTGTGCCAACATTGGACGCTTGTGCAGGCATCAAGCCCAATCCAACTGCAATTCGAAGTGCTTGTCGACAATCGAAGTCATCATCAAATTGGCAGACTTGATGCGGTAACGCCACTCCTTGAACGCGCACCGCGTGGAATCAGACTGAGTTGGCCACATGCAAATGCCGGAGAGGGCTCTGAACTTTTCGTGCAGTGCGACAAGTCGGTGCCAACGCCGACCGGTGAATGGTGGAAGGATTTTCTTCTCACGCAAGAGCGCAATCGCGGATATGACGCCATCGATTGTCTTTGGAGTGCTGCCAAATTTGAAGTGGTACTCGATCCAGGAACTTCAACGGACTTCACAGCATCAACTAAATCGCAGAACCAACGTCCAGTCGGCGAGGCACTTCAAGCGGAACGATCTCGTGCTGAATCACTCTTTGCCACTGCGCAAGTTGGGGACGACAAAATAGCGCTTCAACAATTGGTCCTTGCTGCAGACCAATTCATTGTCAAACGCAAGCGCAAGGGTCCACAGGGTGGGGACGGAGTTTCGATCATCGCAGGCTATCCATGGTTCGCTGATTGGAGCCGTGACGCAATGCTCTCTGTAGCCGGACTTTTGCTGGCGACTCGCAGAATTGCCGAAGCTCAGATATTGCTCTTGACATACGGCGATTATCTCGATGGCGGCATGCTGCCAAATCGTTTCCCTGATCATGATGGAGATGCACTGGAATACAACAGCGTTGACGCTCCGCTGCTGATGATCATCGCAACAGAAAAGGTTTTCGCTGCAGGAAAAGATGCTAAATGGCTCGCAGAAATGTGGCCAGGACTGCAATCAATTATTGCTGCATACACAAAGGGAACTCGGCATGGAATCAGCGTAGATCCCAAAGATGGGCTCGTGCGTGCTGGTGAAAATGGAATTCAGTTGACTTGGATGGATGCGAAGGTCGGCGATCGAGTCATCACTCCACGCCAAGGCAAACCGATTGAGATCAACGCATTCTGGTTCCAAGCACTGATGGCAATGAAAACCCTCGGAGCAGTGTTGAAGCAACCAACTGATGCGTACGAGCAAGCGGCGGCGCGCGTCCAAAATTCATTCGGCGCATTCTGGAATCACGATCGATCATGTTGCCTCGACGTGATCGATGGACCAAATGGATCAGAAAATTTACTACGACCAAATCAACTCTTCGCATCGGCAATAACCCAAGGTCTCTTGCCACAAGGCCAACGCAAAGCAATCATCGATCTGTGTATGGCTCGACTCTGGACACCACAGGGACTTCGCACGCTCAGTCCAGATGATCCGGCGTATTGCGGAAACTATGGCGGTGATCCTGCATCGCGTGACGGTGCATATCACCAGGGAACAGCTTGGCCTTGGCTCTTTATGCCAATGGTTCAGACTCACTTTGGCGTCTATAAAGATGCACAAGCAATTCAAGACTTTCTCTTCCCGTTTTTTAATCATCTGCGCGAGGCTGGGCTTGGTTCCGTCAGTGAAATTTTTTCCGGTGATGCACCACACCAACCGCAGGGATGCTTCGCACAAGCTTGGAGCGTCGCTGCGTTGCTTGAACTGATGGATTGGATGCGCGTCAATAACCAAACACCCGCAAGTATCTTGAATTTATAATTGGTCAACCGACACGAGTAAAAATATGGCAATAACTCCCGAAAAAAATTCCGCATCGACGAACGCCGAACAATCTCGGATCACCGATCTTCATGCAGGTCGAGCGAAGTGGCGAGACTTCGGTACTTTCTTGTCAGACCGTCAATGGGGAACTGTGCGAGAAGATTATTCGGCAGATGGCTCCGCGTGGAATTATTTCCCCCATGACGAAGCACGCAGTCGAGCCTATCGCTGGGGAGAGGATGGCATCGCTGGGTTCTGCGATCAAAAACAATTGCTTTGTCTTTCGTTGGCGCTGTGGAATGGACAGGATCCAATTCTCAAAGAGCGATACTTCGGCCTGACGAATGAACAAGGCAACCATGGCGAAGATGTCAAGGAAAACTATTGGTTTCTCGATGCTGTTCCAAGCGGATCCTGGCAACGGATGCTTTATAAATATCCGCAGCGTGCCTATCCATATGACGAACTTGTGCGGGTGAATGCTGCTCGAAGCAAACTGGAACGCGAGTTCGAATTGCTCGACACGGGAATCTTCGATGACGATCGATACTTCGATGTCTTTGTTGATTATGCAAAAGCAGACACATCAGACATTCTGATGCGCATCGAGGTTTTCAATCGAGGTCCAGACCCTGCAACGATTCATGTTCTGCCCACGGCGCTCTTTCGCAATACATGGACTTGGACGAATAGCGCCGCTCGCCCTGTGATGACAGAAACGAAAACCGATGCCGGTCCGCAGATCGACATCACGCATCTCGATATGGCGCCAATGAAACTGCAATGCGAAGGCACACCCGAGTTACTGTTTTGCGAAAACGAAACCAATGTAGAACGACTAGATGGATTGCCGCGCAATGGAAAATTCTTCAAAGATGGGATCAATGATCTCGTTGTGAATAAGGCTGCAAACACAGTAAATCCAGCCAAGTCTGGAACAAAGATGTCCGCTCAATATGTTCTTGAAATTGCACCTGGTCAATCGAAGGTCGTTCGCATTCGTCTCAGTCCAGCAACGGCGAAAGTCGGGTTTGCCGACTTCGAAGCGATCATGACGAAACGGAAAACGGAGGCAGATGAGTTTTATGCGCAGAAGCAAACTCTCATCGACGATCCAGAACTACGAAAGATTCAGCGACAAGCGTGGAGTGGACTGCTGTGGAGTCAACAGACATATTCGTATGAGGTTCGCAATTGGATCGCTGGAGATTGTGCAATGCCCCCACCACCTGCACCGCGAAAGACTGGGCGCAACAGCGATTGGCAGCACTTGGACAATCACTTTGTTTTCTGTATGCCTGACTCTTGGGAGTATCCGTGGTACGCATCTTGGGACCTTGCTTTCCACTGCGTTGCATTGTCGGAGATCGACGCAGAAGAAGCGAAGAAGCAACTCATGCATCTCATGATCGATCGATCGATGCACCCAAACGGGCAGATTCCTGCTTACGAATGGGCCTTTGGAGATGTCAATCCTCCTGTGCACGCATGGGCAGCGCTGCGTATTTACGAAATCGATCTAAAGCAAACCGGCAAATCTGATGACGGGTTCTTGCGCCAGATTTTCCACCGCTTGTTGTTAAATTTCACGTGGTGGGTGAATCGCAAAGATGCTGACGGACGCAATTTATTCGCCGGCGGATTCTTGGGACTTGACAATGTCGGCGTGTTCGATCGAAGTGCAGACTTGCCATCAGGCGCTGTGCTCCAGCAAGCTGATGGGACAGCGTGGATGGGAATGTTTGCATTGAACATGATGCACATGTCCGTCGAGCTGGCTTTGCATGATGGTGTGTATCAGGACATGGCGATGAAGTTCTTTATGCACTTTCTCGAAATCGCTTCGGCAATGGCAGACTTTGCCGGAACCGGTGAAGGCTTGTGGGACGATCAAGACAAATTTTATTACGATCGACTTCGCTTTCCTTCTGGTGAAACCATCCCGATGCGAGTCCAATCGATCGTCGGGCTCTTACCCCTCACAGCTGTGCAGGTGATGAATCCCGAACGCCTTGCGCGGCTTCCACTTTTTAAAGAGCGCATCGAATGGGTCTTTGAAACTCGACCAGATCTCTCAAATCTCGTTTCACACTGGAATCAAGCTGGCAGAGGAGATCAGCGACTGTTCTCGCTTCTGCGTGGTCACCGAATGAAATGCTTGCTTCGTCGAATGCTTGACGAGAGCCAATTTCTTTCTGAGTTTGGAATTCGATCGATGTCACGCGCACTCGAAAATGATCCTTATGTGTTTTGGCATGATGGAACAAGTATGTCCGTGCGCTATTGCCCTGGCGAAAGTGCAACAGGTGCGTTTGGGGGAAACAGTAATTGGCGCGGCCCGATTTGGTTCCCAGTCAATTTCCTGATCATCGAAAGTCTTGTTCGATTTCACGAGTATTACGGCGACGACTTTAAAATTGAATGCCCAACGGGATCGAAGAATATGATCACGCTTGAAGATGCCGCGAAAGAAGTCGCGAATCGACTGATCAAACTCTTCCGCAAGGACAACACAGGTCGACGTCCATCGCTGGGAGACCATCACAAAATGCAAGAGGATCCAAACTTCAGTGAACACATCCTCTTCAACGAGTATTACGAAGGGAACACTGGCCGCGGATGTGGCGCTTCGCATCAAACTGGTTGGACGGCGATGGTTGCGCATCTCATTACGCAATTCGGATCCACCGCAACGAAGGCGACCAAGGCAGGCACGAATTCCACTCTCAAGGAGAATCCGAAAGCATGATTCGAACATCGCGCACACTCTCGCTCGTGAGTGCGGGAGCGGTGACTCTGGGAAGTATTGGCTTCTTCGCAATTCGAGCCATTGATAGTTCTTACCAGGGAGTGGAATCAGACCTTGTTCTTGCATTCACTGCAAGTCTTCTGTTTCTGAGCGCGTTGATCGTTGTGCTTCCAAATTGGAATTGGTGGACAATTTTTGCGCGGGTGATGGCCATCGTGCTTTTGGTTGTTGCATGTGTTGGAGTCGTCATTCCAAACACGCTTGCAAGTCCTGGGCTGAAAGCCGCATTGGAGTTGCTTGCAATTGCGTGTGTTGCGACAACAATTCGAACAACGGCTGGACGTTGGCTTGTCGCACTTCCGTCAAGCGCGTTGCTTGGATTGTTGCTGTACGCAAGCCTTGCTCCAGATACACCACAATTCGATATCCGCATTGCTGACAAACTTGCAGAGATTGACACATATGCAAAAATTGTTTTTGCAACCGCTGGCTTGGCTCTTCTGATTCGTGCTTGGATCGATGCTCCCATGCGAAGCCTACGGATGCCAAATTGGATCGGTCTCTCTTTGAGCGTAATTTGCATCTCTCTTTCATTCTGTGCATGGCATTATTTATTCAATTTCGAGAAAGCCAATGCGCAGAGAAATGAGCAAAACATTCGATATGTCAATGAAGTAGTCAGCTTTGCAGCCAACTTTGGATTTGACCGTATCACAAAGGACCTTGAAAATCTCGAAGAAGAATTTGCCACCTACACAGCAGCCAATCAATCTGAAGTTTTAAAGAATGCCAAAGACATTATCAAAACCACTCCCGCCGTCATAGCCATTGGCTGGGAAAGAGGGGACGATCGCATAAATTGGATAGAAATTTCAAGCCAACTCTCAGACCAAAGCAAGCTTGATCTACAGAAAATAGTAGTCAGCCAACTCGCCATCGAAACCGCAGACAAAAAGGACGCAATTGTTGTAGACAGATCTGTTGAACTCGATGGAAACAACGAGACGCTCTTGCTGACTGCTCCTCCAGAGAAAGATGGCGAGTACGTGATGCTCTTGAACATCGGCAAGATGATGGACCTCATCGAGAGCACCTTTGCGAAAGGTTTTGAGTCGGAGATTTATCTACACGGAGAATTTCTCTGCGAACGGGGAGGCGAAACTGGGCCAAGCATTAGCGGTAACGGCCAAGAATTCTCACTGGGTGGCGACTCCCTTGAACTGAGACTGCAACAAACTCTTGGTGCATATTCAGGACTTTCAAAAATCTATCCATTGTTACTTCTGGGCCTAAGTTTGTCGGCATCCGTTCTGCTTGGTCTCACATTATTCTTCGCCCAATCTTCTGCGCACCGCGCCAATCTTTCTGCGCGCTCACGAAGTCAACTGGAACAACTTATAGAGGGGGCGAAACAAGTTGCAATTGTTGCGACTGATCGATTCGGTCTCATCACAATCTTCAATCAGGCAGCAGAGCGTCTCTCTGGATGGAGCGCCACAGACTTGCGACAAAAACGTGACGCAAGTTGCCTTTTTGATCGCAATGAATTGAACGAAATCGTTGCGTCCACATCAAGTCCGACTGCGTTTGCATCTCTTGCAACATTAGCAAATGATCAACGTGCGCACGAAAGGGATTGGACATGGAAAAGACCCGATGGCGGACAACGCAGCATTAATCTCGCTGCAAATCCCTGGCGCGATTCCAATGGTGAATTAGTGGGATATCTGTTCGTCGCAGTCGATGTGACTGACCGCGCATCGGCGATGCGCGCACTCGATCATGCTCGAAAAATTGCTGATCGTGCGAATAATATGAAGAGCTCATTTTTGGCCAATGTCAGCCACGAAATTCGAACTCCCATGACTGCGATTCTTGGTTTTTCGGATCTCTTGGTCGAAAGCAAAACCAACGAATTGGAGCGAATTGAATTTGCTCAAATTATTCGAAAGAATGGCGAGCATCTATTGCAAGTGCTGAACGACATTCTTGATATTTCCAAGATCGAAGCTGGGCGCCTTCGCATTGAAATGCTCGAAGTTTGCCTTCCAGAAATCGTCGACGAAGTCATTCAATTGATGCGGATTCGGGCAAAGGAAAACTCGCTCGAACTGAAGGTGAGTTTCGAAGGTGTTGAGACGAATCGTCTCGTGCGAACGGACCCGCTGCGCGTGCGACAAATCTTGGTGAATCTGATTGGGAACGCAATCAAGTTCACAGTTCGCGGCAGCGTCACTGTTTTGCTGCGTGCCCATGTGGAAGAAAACTCGCTTGTATCTGAGATTGAAGTACGAGATACCGGAATTGGTATTTCTGCTGAGCAAATCCAAGTCCTTTTTCAAAGCTTCGAGCAGGGTGATTCCAGTACAGCACGTCGATTCGGAGGAACAGGACTTGGGCTGGCAATTTCACAAAGACTTGCTCGAATGCTTGATGGAGAGATCACTGTTCGCTCAACCGTCGATAAGGGAAGTTCATTTACATTTTGCTTTCAGGCACCACTTGCAACGAATTACATTGAAGCATCTACTGCTGGCTCTGAAATTGAGCATGCAGTCATTCGCCTCAACGGCCGACGAGTTTTACTTGTCGATGACAGCGTTGACAATCAAAAACTCGTTTCGACGCTCTTGCGCCGAGCAGGCGCAGAAGTGGAAGTCGCCCCGCATGGGCGTGCGGCGATCGAAGCAATTGCGCTTGGAAGATCTTTGGACGGATCTCGGCGCGAATTCGATGTGATACTGCTGGATATGCAAATGCCAGAACTGGACGGATATGCGACGGCAAGAGAATTGCGTGCCAGCGGATATCTCGGGCGAATCGTCGCATTGACTGGAAATGCAGCAGAAGATGACAGAGGCCGATGTATCGCGGCTGGATGCGACGACTATTCGATCAAGCCAGTCGTACGAGAAAAACTCCTCGCAATTTGTGCACCACAGCCACACTCTCCTGACTGAAAATCGCTACGATTCGATTCCCCCTGGTGGGGTGGCAGAGTGGTCGAACGCGCCTGACTTGAAATCCGGTATGCCTGCAAGGGCATCGTGGGTTCGAATCCCACCCCCACCGTTCTCATTTGTTTCGCTACGCACATTTTCATGGCGAGTGATCGTTACCTTTGCATAGGATTTTCAGAATGGTCTTCCAATTTCCAATCGTCTGCCTTCTTGCTTTCGCTCCATTTCAAAATCCCCAAGATGCGCCGCCCAATGCGACCATGTTGCGATATCCAGACATCAGTCAGAGTCGCATCGCCTTCTCATATGCGAATGGATTGTGGACTGTCGACAAGAATGGTGGAACTGCACAACCCGTTGCAGATCCTCCAGGCGCAGAAGTCTTTGCGCGATTCTCTCCCGATGGAAAGTCCATCGCATTCCTTGGAAATTACGATGGCAACCGAGATATTTATGTGACGCCAATCGATGGCGGCATTCCCAAGCGTGTCACATATCACCCGTCGGCAGAAACTCCCGCGGACTGGATGAGTGATGGACGCATTTTGTTCAGTGCAACTGGGATGGGAACATATCCACGAGCCCCGCAAATTTTGGCTGTTTCTGCAGATGGCGGACTGCCAACAGAGTTTCCAACCCCATACGGCGCGAATCCAACTGTGAGTGCGAATGGAAAGTTTCTTGCATATACACCACATTCAACAGACACTCGAACATGGAAAAGATATCGGGGTGGAATGGCGACAGACATTTGGGTGTATGACCTTACGAACAACACCGCAAAACGCGTGACGCAATGGGAAGGAACAGACACGATTCCAATGTGGCACGGCGACACGCTCTATTACTTATGCGATGCTGGGCCAGAGCATCGCTTGAACATTTGGGCATGTGATGCGCAAGGCGGAAATCGCCGCCAACTCACGAAATTTGCAGACTTCGATATTAAGTGGCCGTCGATCGGACCAGATGACGGCTCCGCTGGCGAGATCGTCTTTCAGAATGGCGCAAGCTTGATGGTTCTCAATCTCGCAACCCGCGAAACGCGAACGGTCAATGTCAAGATTCCAGGCGCACGTTCGAAATTGCGCCCGCAGATTATTGATGCGAGCGCATTCATCGACGGGTGGGACATTTCTCCAACTGGAAAGCGTGCGATCGTTGCAGCGCGGGGTGACATTTGGACTCTGCCAGCTGAAAACGGAATCCCACGCAATTTGACTCCTACAAATGGAGTCGCCGAGCGTGAGCCAACCTGGAGCCCCGATGGAAAGTCGATCGCATTCTTTGATGATTCGACCGAGAATGGATACGAAATTTATATTATGCCTGCGGATGGAACAGGTGCGAAACGACAACTGACAAAGTCCAATGGCGGATTCAAGTCGGATCTGAACTGGAGCCCTGATTCGAAGAAAATCACATTCGCCGCAATGACGAATTCAATTTTTCTAGTCGATGTTGCCAGCGGCGAAGAAAAACTTGTTGACCGCGAAGAGTGGAACGACGGCGCTCCCCGAGTGAAGTGGAGTCACGATTCATCGTGGATCACGTATCGCAAGTCCGATACATCTGGTCGTTCAAATCAAGTCGTGATTTATGACGTGGAGTCTGGCGAAAAGCATGAAGTCACTTCGCCTGCTTTCGGCAGCAATTTGCCAACATTCGATCGTGCTGGAGAATGGTTGTATTACACCAGCGATCAAGAGTTCACTCCAAAGTATGGCTCGATGGATTCGACTTGGATTTATGATAATTCTGAAGTCTTGCTTGCAATTCCGCTGCGTGCGAGTGTGAAGGCCGCATGGCAGACGACAGAGAGCGACGAAGAAGTTCCTGTGTCGGAAAAGAAGCCAAAGGACGCGAAGGATGCGAAGCCAGCGGATGGTGATGCGAAGCCCGCCGATCCAAAGCCAGCGGATGGTGATGCGAAGCCCGCTGATCCAAAGCCTGCGGATGATGATGACGCGAAACCCGCGGATCCAAAGCCTGCGGATGATGATGATGCGAAACCCGCGGATCCAAAGCCTGCGGATAATGATGCGAAGCCAACCACCGCGCCTGAAACACCTCCAGTTGTTGCAACCGATGTCAAGACGGATGTTCCAGTTGCAACACCTGAGAAGCCGAAGCGCAAAGGATTCGTAATCGAATTCGACAACATCGAATCACGAGCGGTTCGAGTTCCTGGAGCGATTCGAGGTGCATTTGGAAATCTTGCAGTCAATGACAAAGGCCTTCTGATTTATACACGTCGCGGCGATAACAGCGGAATCAAGATCATTGATGCTCGCGAAAAAAAGCCAACTGAAAAAGTACTCACAACCGGCGGTGGATTTGTAATCACCGCTGACGGGAAAAAGATTCTCGTCCCCGAAGGTGCAAACGCACGCATCGTCGATGCTTCAGCGGCTGGAGCTTCGAAACCAGTCGTGACAAAACCGATGATGGTTGAAATTGATCCACGCACTGAATGGCGGCAAATGGTGGGCGATGCATGGCTCGTCTTTAGAGACTTTTTCTATGACCCCAACATGCACCATGTTGATTGGCCTGCAATTCGTGCGCGTTACATTGCCCTCGTTGATGATGCCAATAGTCGCGAAGATGTTTCGTTCATCATTTCAGAGATGATCTCGGAGTTGAATGTTGGTCATGCGTATTACAACGGCGGTGATATCGAAGCAAGTTCGACAACCAACACAGGATTACTCGGCGTTGACTTTGGCATCGGCTCTGCCCCCGCGCCTGACGGAACCACTGCCAGCGCTTATCAAATCAAGCGAATATATGAAGGCGCTGCATGGGATTCCGACGCACGAAATCCACTGCGTGCTCCTGGAGTCAATGTAAAAGAAGGCGAGTTTATTCTCGCCGTCAATGGCACACCAATCGACTTGAAGAAAGCTCCATGGGCTGCATTCGCTGGTCTTGGAGGCAAGACGGTCACACTCTTGGTTTCTGCGAAACCATTTCGAGACGAGACTGCGCGAAGTGTTGTGGTCACAACAATCGACAGCGATGCAGACTTGCGTTATCGATCATGGATCGAAGCGAATCGTGCGTATGTCAATCGCAAGACCGACGGCCGCGTGGGCTATGTTTATGTTCCAAATACAGGAACTGATGGACAGAATGATCTCATGCGCCAATTCATTGGACAGCGCGGGAAAGATGCGCTCATCATCGACGAACGTTGGAATGGTGGCGGACAGATCCCATCGCGATTTATTGAACTACTTGATCGCCCTGTAACGAATTGGTGGGCGCGGCGCGATACACGCAGTCAAGCATGGCCAGAGGATGGACACTTTGGTCCAAAGGCGATGTTGATTAATGGACTCGCCGGTTCGGGTGGCGATATGTTTCCGTGGCTCTTTCGTCAAGCGAAACTTGGACCTCTCGTGGGAACTCGAACATGGGGCGGGCTCGTGGGAATTTCAGGCAATCCAGGACTTGTTGATGGCGGCGGCGTGCGCGTGCCGAAATTTGCGTTTTACGAAACTGATGGAACGTGGGGAATCGAAGGTCACGGTGTTGATCCAGACGTGATGGTTATTGATGATCCTGCTGTGATGCGTGGCGGACCATCGCGAGGTGGAATCGATCCGCAAATGGATGTTGCTGTCGACTTGATGGAGAAAGCGATTCGCGAACAGCCATTCAAGGTTGTTCCAACGCCGCCATATCCAGCTCGACAAGGCATGGGATTGCCTACTGCAGATCATTAATTGATTGGGCTCACATGTGGTGCGTGCAGATTTTGGCAGCCCCCCGACTTTCGCACGCTCTACGGCTTGAAATGGGCAAGAAGTGTCGAAAAACGACACGCGTTGCCCATTTCAGAGGCTCGACGCTGCAGTGCTTGCGCGAATCCGTTTGCATATCCAGCCGTTGAAAAATTCTGCCGAGCGAGTTCCGCAGGCCCCCCGACGGCGCTTGCAATAAAATTTAGCAAACCAGATCGTGTCGGTCGCCGAGGACTTTTTCCGATGCCTAATTCGGCTTGGTCTCCGGCATATCGGTTGCAAACGGCGGCGCTGGAAAACCAGCAGAATTCACCAGATTTGCGCGCACTGGATTACTACTCCACGCATAGCGAACGGTGGTCGGAGCTTGCACCTTTGAACTCGAGAGAATCACCGTCGATCCTTCAATCTTCGCATCTGCCCACTCAAACTTTCCATCTGATCCTGCAATCGCAAATCCGCCCACTGGCGCCCCATTCGCGCCCGCAAGTCCCGTTGCATGATCGAACGTAACAATCATCTTCGCGCCTTGCACTGAACTTGATTGATAGAGCGGGCCAGAAAATTCGCCGCCGCGCGCATACACCTGTGAAAGCGCCCACGCAGCAAGGCGATCTGCAACTGTCTTCTTGTTACGCGGATGAATGTCGTTCGCATCTCCAACATCAATTGCAACTGCAAGACCGCAGTGCGGCACAACTCGAACAGTGTTCGACTGAGCATCACGAAGCGCAGACCATTCCCCTTCTACTGGATCGTCGCTCGCTGCACGGAATCCTGCTAACTGCACAATGCCGAAAGGAAAATTTCCCTCGTTCCACTTCGCACGCCAGGCACGAATCATTAGTGGAAGAAGTTCACGATATTGATCAGCTTCACCTGCATTTGATTCCCCTTGATACCAAAGCGCACCACGAATTGCGAAAGGAACAACGGGTGCCATCATCGCATTCCACATCGAACCGAACGACCCCGATTGAGCCTGAGGATGCGTTGGCCCCTGTGGTGCGTTTGGTGCATGGACCGTCGAAGTCGATCCACGCTTCCACTGCCATTCACCGGCAAGCGCAATAGAATTTGCATCTGTTGCGGAGACGCCATCGGTGGTCGCCAAATTTATCTGCATTCCTTGGGCTTTTCCACTAAATCCTCCAGCACCTTGTGTATCAACAATCAACACAGCGATTTCATTTACGCCTGCGTGGAGAGTTGCACCAGGAACCGAATATGTTCGCGGCGCTTGCCAAAAACCTGTCGTCCGTCCGACTTCAATACCGTTGATCCACACGATGTCGCTCTCATCGATGGGACCCAGGAGCAATTTCGCATCTCGCCCTGCCCAAGAATTCGGCAAAGTAATTGTGCGTCGCCACCATGTTGCTCCGTCAAAGTCTGCAAGTGATTCTGTTCCTGCCACAGTTCCAAAGACTCCAGGAACTTGCGCCGCACGCCATGTATGCGCTGCATCGGCTGGTTCTGTTTCCCAGTGATTTGCAAAACCACTTTCTTTCAATTGGAGATTTTTCCAATATGCACTGATCGCCTCTTGATATGCGCGAGTCTGCTCATCTATCAACGTTTGCATTTGTGCCGGCGACATATGCTCAAATGTTGCGCCAGCTTTTTGCTGCTCGGCAACAATTGCTGCGAACATCGGATTAGTCAATGCGATATCCGCTGGAGTCCACGGCTCCGCGCGCGTTCCGCCCCAATTGATCGACAGAATTCCAACTGGAACATCGAGCGTCGAACCAACTTTGGCAGCAAACCAAGCGCCAACTGCCGTGAATCCTTGCGCACTTTCTGCAGTGGAAACAATCCATTTCGTGGGTAAATCTGCCTCTGGATGTGCAGACATCCTGCGGTCAGGAGTGAAACATCGCACCGTCGCAGGCAGTGTCTGAGCGAGCGTATCGCCCCCAATACTTCCTTCAACCTTCCATTCCATATTTGATTGACCACCGCAAAGCCACACTTCTCCAACAAGCACATCGCTGCATTGCACACTCTCGCCAGCACACGCAACCTTCAACATCAGTGGATTCTTGCAAGCACTCATCGCAGGAAGTCGAGCCATAAATTTTCCGTCGTCGCCTGACTTCACCTGCACGCTGTTGATCACCTTTCCACTTCCGTCGACGATTGAAACATCGACAATCTGTCCCGCTTTCGCTCGCCCCCAGACGGGAACGACCATGTCACGCTGAAGAACCATGTGATCAGCAATCACCGAAGGCAGAGTGATGTCAGCGCGAGCAATTGTCGGCAGAGTGATCGCAAGGATTGCAAGAGCAATCAAGTTGTTTGTCGTGCGGAGGGTTAAAAAAAAATACGCTTGGTTAACGCTTTTCATCGCACTGTTGTACCCGTACTGGGAACAAAGATGAGATCTTGCGCTGCATTAACGGTCGAGTTTGGAATCGCAGGCAATCCAAGCATCATCAATACAAGATTGCCGGCATCCGCGTTTCGAATGGGCTTTGCTTCTTCGGCACGCGGATTTTCCGCTGCGTTTGGAAGCGTACGCATTGTGGCATTGGCGGCATACAGATCCGACGGGGCTTGATCGACTCCCAACCAAACAAGAAACGGAATCGTGAAATTTATTGGCGCTTTGGGATCAGTGTGACTCCGCGGTGGAACGCCACCGCCATGATCGGATGTCAAAACAATTGCAACATGGCCGCACAATGTCGCGTCGGAATCTATACCTGAAAGCAATTTGCCAATTGCAGTGTCAACACGAACGCATGCTTTGCGATATTCCGTTTCGTCCGCAAGATCCCACGCTTGTGCATGACCAGCGCCGTCGGTCTCTGCGAAGTGCAAGAAAGATAAACTCCGTTCACCTTTCACTGCAGAATGCGTTATGAATTTCAAAGTTTCTGTCGCGACTTGATCGCTCTCTTTGCAAGTGATGAACGCATCAATCTTATCACGACCATCATCCGTACCAACGATGTCCATCGCTCCATTGGTTTCGTCATAACTCTGATCCAACAATATGAACTTGGTTTTCGTGGCAATGACAGCAGTTGCGACTCCTCGATCGCTTGCAACATCAAATATGCTTGCAACATATTCTCCATGCATCTCGTTGATCGTTCCCCCTGCACCAGGTTTGGGAGGATCCGAATTCCCAAGCCAATTATGCCCCAAAGGACCAGCGAAAAGTCGCCCCGTCACCATCCCAACATGATTGGGAAGCGTGACGGTCGAATCTGGATCGGTCCGCGCCTCGAATGTATGAGGCCCTCGCAAGAGTCGAGCCATCGAAGGATGTTTCTCAATCAAGGGTGCTTGTAACAATTCAGGACGCAAACCATCGACGCTGATCAAGATGACATGATTGATCACCTTCGCATTTTGGGGGGGCGAGGGATTTGAAGATTCGGTTGCCATACAAATGGCAGAAAAAAACAGTAGGAAACAGACAAACATCACGAAATGATAAGACTTGAAGAGACACAATCACGCATTCTTATTGTAAATCTTCCGTTCATTCCTTAGGTTGTCAGTCCATACGAAACTGTTATGATCATTTATCACGAATGGTTTTCGAGTCATTCGGAAAGTTGATTTGCGGGCGTAGCTCAGTGGTAGAGCGCAACCTTGCCAAGGTTGATGTCGAGGGTTCGAGTCCCTTCGCCCGCTTTTCCAATCCAAACCCGAAGCACCACGCTTCGGGTTTTTTTGTTGAATTCGTACTACATAAACCCTCTCAGCCAGACGTTGCTACATGATTCCACTGTCTTATTCCGCTGCTGTCTCCACTGTTCGAATCTGTTTGCGTATCCAGCCGCTGGAAAGTTCTCTCGGGCGAGTTCCGCAGGCGGCCGACGCCACTTGCGGTCAAACTTCGTAAATCTGATCGTGTCGGTCGCCGAGGACTGTTTGAGCCCCGAGAGGACTTTTCACGGCTGAACACTTATGCAATTCCGTTGTTCGATTCCGTGGCTGTTTCCGTGGCTGATTTCAGTGCACAAAACCTCCAACTCATTTCCCTGCCGTCTTCGCAAGGTCAACAAAGAACGCATATTCAAGCGCAACCTGCTTCAGGCGATTGAATCTTCCCGAATTGCCACCATGCCCAGCATCCATATTGATGCGCAACAACAGCGGACTCTGATCTGTCCGCATCGCACGCATCTTTGCAACATATTTCGTTGGCTCGTAATACTGCACCTGCGAATCCCACAAACCCGTCGTGACCAACATCGCGGGATACGCCTTCTTTTCAATATGGTCATAGGGCGAATACGAGCCCATGTATTCATATGCCGCCTTCTCGCGCGGATCTCCCCACTGCGTCCATTCATTGGTCGTCAACGGAATTGATTCGTCAAGCATTGTCGTCAAAACATCAACAAACGGCACATGCAAACCGATCCCTCGATACTTATCCCCCGCTTGATTTGCGACTGCACCCATCAATAATCCGCCCGCCGAACCACCTGTCGCAAAAATCTTATCTTTAGCACCAAATTTTTCTTTCACAAGAAAATCTGTCGCGTCTTCAAAGTCGTTAAAACTATTTTTCTTATGGGTCAACCTTCCATCTTCGTACCACTCTTGTCCCAAATCTGCACCGCCACGTACGTGCGCAGTTGCGAGCAAAAAGCCGCGGTCTAACAGCGAAATCTGATTACTACTGAACTCTGCATCAGATGAAAGTCCGTACGCGCCGTATCCCTCTTGATAAACCGGCGCACTGCCATCGCGCTTGAATCGATCCTTGCGCCACGCAATCGAAATCGGAATGCGCTTCCCATCTCGCGACGGCGCCCAAATGCGGGTGGTTTCATAGAGCGACTTGTCATAACCAATGACTGGCTGAACTTTGAGAACAGTTCGCGCGCCAGTTGCAAAGTCAACGTCCCACACAGTTCGAGGTGTCACCATGGATGTGTAATTCACTCGAACACTCGCCAGTGACGGATCGAGGTTTGTACCAAGTCCCATCGAAAATGCTGATTCATCGGATGCGATTGTGAATGCCTTGGCGCATGCGGGCTTCGCACCCCAAGGAATCACACGCACAACCGAATTCGCCTCGGCTCTTTCGGCAACTGCGATTGCGCCATCGAAGAGAGTGAATTCATCAAGCGAAGTCTCTGGACGACTTGGAATCAACTCCTTCCATTTGCTTCGATCGTTCGCCGCACCATCGGGCGCCTCGACCAACTTAAAATTTAGTGCGTTCTCATTTGTACGAATCACCCATTTCCCAGCAAGAAAATCTGCGTAATTGCGCACACCTGCCATACGAGGGAGTACGGTTGTCGGTGCCATCGTCGGTTGATTCGCAGCGACTGCACGAATTTCAGTCGTATCGAATCCATCCATCATGATCAGCACCTTCTCATGACCACGACTTGATTGAACGCTCGTTCCCAAAGTCAGATCAGGCTCGTTATACACAAGCACATCTTTGGATGGATCTGTTCCAATTTCATGGCGATACACCGGGCCTGTCTGCAACAAGACAGGATCTTGACGAATGTAGAAAACAGTTTTATTGTCGAGTGCCCATGCAGCATTTTCAAGAACGCCTGGTATCGCATCTGCGGATGTCACACCAGTTCGCAAGTTTTTAAATCTCAGCGTGCTGATGCGACGACCAGTCACATCATCGGTCCACGCAAGCCACTGATTATCTGGACTGACTTCAACTGCGCCGATTGAATAAAAAGGCTTTCCTTTGGCGAGTACAGGTCCATCCAACATCACTTCCATTGGAGCGTTTGGCGTTGCGCCTTTGGGAGTCCCAGCTTGTCGCTCATAGACAGGATATTCCGCGCCAGTGTCAAATCGCGTGGAGTACCAATATCCGTTGTCAAAATTCGGTGGAGTCTGATCATCTTCTTTAATACGACCGCGCATTTCTCCGAGCATTTTTTCTTGAAGTGGAACGAGCACCGCAGTGACCGCATCGGTGTAAGCGTTTTCCGCGTTGAGATATGAAAGAATCTCTGGACGCTTTGTCTTTGTGTCGTCATCACGAATCCAGTAATACTCATCAACGCGATCACCTTGAGGACTCTTGACTACAAATGGAATGCGTGGAGCCACTGGTGGCGTCGGTGCAGATTGAGTTTGAGAAGAAAGGAACATGGGAATGCACGCGAGGAGGAATGTGATCATGAAGCAATGATGCTACGAAGTCCTGCCATGTTGACTATTCTGATTGCATATGAAAAATCGGCGGAGATTTACTGAGATATCCCTCGTTTTTTTAGCATCCTTTGCCTTGTTCGTATTGCCGGCATGTAATTCTCAGTCCAAATCAGCACAACAGCCAATCGCATCTCTCGCAGGTCAATCTTGGACATGCGTCACGCTCAATGGCGCAGCAATCACAGCAACGCGACCACCAACTATTACTTTCGACGGCGCGGGGCGAGTCAACGGCTTCTCTGGAGTGAATCGCTTCGGCGGTTCTGTTGAATCTGCCGAAGCAGGCGAACTTCACTTCAGCCAAATGATGAGCACCAAGATGGCTGGACCGCCAGAACAAATGGCTCTTGAAAGTTCGTTTCTCGACGCACTTACTCGTGCTGATCGATATATGGTGACAGATGCAGAACTGATTTTTTCTGCAGGGGAAAAGATCATTGTTGAGTTCAAGAGCGAGCCGCTCGCGACTGGATCGAAGTAATCGTCCAATCTCGACTTTCGAATATAGGTAGATCCCAGAAAGTATCAACCTACACTTCGACCATGCGTCCTTTTCTCGTGTTCGCGCTCTTCACCACCATGCTGATCGGCGTGGCGAGAGCGGACGACGCTGTAAAGCCTCAGGCAACGCGCACAAAGAAAATTGACTTTGCGAAGGAGCGGAAATGGTGGTCTTATGCCCCGATTTCTGATCAATCGCCTCCCAATGTGAATGATCAAGCGTGGTGCAAGAATGACATCGATCGATTCATTCTTGCGAAGCTTGAGACGATCGGACTCTCGCCAGCACCGCAAGCGAATCGCGTTGCGCTGATACGGCGCGCGTTTTATGACCTCACTGGACTTCCGCCATCCCCAGAAGAAGTCGATGCGTTTGTAAGTGACACACGTCCACAGGCGTGGAGTGAATTGATCGATCGATTACTCGCAAGCCCGCACTATGGCGAACGATGGGGACGACACTGGCTTGATCTTGTTCGATACGCCGACACAAACGGATTTGAGCGCGACGGCGATAAGCCCGCTTCTTGGAGATATCGCGATTGGGTCATCGCTGCATTCAATAGCGATAAACCATACGACCGATTCTTGACCGAGCAACTTGCAGGCGATGAATTACCAGACCGATCATTCGACACGATGGTTGCGACTGGTTATTACCGACTTGGAATGTGGGACGATGAGGTGCCGGATCTTTCTCAAGCACTCGCTGACGATCTCGACGGGATTGTCGATACAACTGCTCGCACCATGCTCGGTATGGGACTGGGATGCGCCCGCTGTCACGATCACAAAGGCGATCCAATTCGCCAGCGAGACTATTACTCTTTCGCCGCAAATTTCGCTGGATTGAAGCCATACAAGTCATTTGCGGGAAATGGCATCGAGGCTGCGAATGTGATGCGTTCGATCTCAACCGACTTTGGAATGGTCGACTATCCAGCAGCTCGTGCAAAGTGGTACGAAAAAAGAAAAGCGATCATCAACGAACTTCTTGCGATGGAATCTTCGAAGCCAGATCTCGACCGTGCGCCGAACAATGGATTGACTTCGCACTTCGCATTCGAGACGAAGGGAGATGCACCAGAAGCAGACCGTGCAATCTTGAAAGATTCTCTCGGCCTTGCGAATGGAAAGGTCCACGATCTTGGATGGGGAAAGCCTGGACGCTTCGGCCTCGCAGGATCATTCGATGGTGGCGACGATCGCGTTTCAATTCCATCAACCACTGGCGACGACTTCACGATTTCATTTTGGTTCAACACCGATCGAATTGCAAGGGGAACAGAGTCCGATCCGCGTTGGTTCACAGGGAGTGGGCTCGTCGATGGTGAGATTCCTGGAATTGTCGATGACTTTGGGGTATCGATCATCGCAGGTGGAGTCATCGCCGCTGGAGTTGGAAATCCAGAGACCTTTGTCCATTCGGTTCCAGAGTTCAACGACGGCCAGTGGCATCACGTCGCATTTACGCGATCAAAATCGAGCGGCGAAATCATCTTGTCTATAGACGCACTCGAAGCGATGCGCGCCATCGGCGGCAAACAAACCCTAAAATTACCGAAGAATTTGGTCATTGGGGCAATGCATCCAGGAGGCGGTGCATTCACGGGAATGATTGACGAAGTTCGACTCTATGACCGCGTGCTTGATCGAACGGAGATCATCAGCATCGCAACAGGTGTCGGCGAACCGACAACAACTCTCGCATCCATCGAACGCAATCAAGATAAAGATCAGGCAGCAAATTGGCGCACCGCATATGAGACGCTGAATAAACTCGAACCCCCTGCGTGGCACGGAACCGCAATTCTCTGCGCAGCTGAACGTGACGATCCAGCGACCACACATGTTCTCACGCGAGGAAGTCCACACGCTCCAGCGGAAGAAGTCCAACATGCAGTGCCAGAAATTGCGCAAGGCAATTCTTTTTCTTTAGGCAGTGCCATAGAGGTGTACGCAAGCGAGTCAAGTGGTCGCCGCTTGGCATTGGCGAAATGGATCACTGATCCAAGAAATCAATTCACTTCGCGCGTCATGATGAATCGAATCTGGCAACATCATTTTGATCGTGCGATTTGTCCCACACCCAACGACTTAGGTCACTTTGGTGAAACGCCAACGCATCCCGAACTGCTTGACTGGCTTGCCAAGGAATTCGTCGCAAGTGGATGGAGCATGAAGGAAATGCACAGACTCATCATGATGAGTGCTGCGTATCAAATGTCCAGCAATGCGACTCGAGAGGCTTTGTCGAAAGACCCTGCCAATGAAAAGCTTTCGCGATTTCGACTGCGAAGGCTGCAATCTGAGGAGATTCGAGACACTCTGCTTTCGGTGAATGGATCTTTGAATCCTGCGATGGGCGGGCCTGGGATTCGCCCACCGATGCCTGATGAGGTCTTGGCAACAAGCAGCAAACCTGAAGAAGTCTGGCCTTTGTCAGAACCTGCATCATGGCCTCGTCGCAGCGTTTACATCCATGCGAAACGCTCGCTACAAGATCCATTACTTTCAGTCTTCGATCAAGCGGATGTTGATAATGCCTGCCCCGTGCGATTTTCAACCATTCAACCAACACAAGCACTCACGATGCTCAACAGCACATTGACCAACGGCCAGGCAATCGTCTTCGCCGACCGACTTCGCAGCGAGTTTCCAAATGATCTCCGTGCACAAATCGAACGTGCTCTGCGCTTGGCGTATGGTCGCACGGTTGAATCCCAAGAGATCGACGAAGGCATTACATTCATCTCCGATTTGCAATCAAGCGAATCCATGTCAGTATCGGATGCGATGAATATTCTCACGCTGGCTCTCTATAACAGCAACGAGTTCATGTATGTCGACTGATCAACCACAACCGACGAATAGTTTCTGCGGAAACACGCGCCGCGAATTTCTCTGGCAAGCGGGCGGCGCATTCACCAGCGTTGCACTTGCTGGCATGTTGGCGAAAGATGGTTTTCTTCAAAAGCAAGCTCTTGCGTTTGATGGAACCACCCCACTGCCTGCGGTCAATCCGCTTGCTGCAAAATTGCCTCATTTTCCAGGCAAAGCAAAGTCTGTGATCTTCCTCTTTATGTATGGAGGTCCGAGTCACGTCGACACATTTGATTACAAGCCAGACCTCTTCAAGTACGACGGTCAGACAATTCAAGTGAAAACCAAAGGTCGCGGTGGCGACAAGAGCGAAGGTCGCATTGTCGGACCGAAATGGAATTTCAAGAAGCATGGACAATCTGGTGCGTGGGTCAGCGATCTCTTTCCGCATCTGGCGACTTGTGTGGACGACATGGCATTCGTCAAAAGCATGTACGCCGATAGTCCCATTCACGGCAGCGCGATGTTGATGATGAATACGGGCAAACTTCTCGGTGGCGCGCCTTCGATGGGTTCGTGGGTCAATTATGGGCTTGGATCTGTGAATCAAAATCTGCCTGGCTTTGTTGTGATGCTCGATGCAACAGGCGGACCGATCAGCGGTGCAAAGAATTGGACCAGCGGATATATGCCAGCGCTCTATCAAGGATGCGTGCTGCGCGGCAAGGGCGATCCGATTCTTGATCTTGCGACTCCTGGCTCTCGATCAGAATCTGCACAGCGCAAATTGCTCGATCGACTGAAGATGTGGAACACGCGCCACGCGCTTCTTCGCAGCGGCAGTGCAGACCTGGAAAGTCGAATCGAAAGTTATGAATTGGCATATCGCATGCAATCGACTGCGCCTGAAACCATTGATTTCACGGGTGAAACTTCTGAAACAAAGAACATGTATGGAATGGACGAACCTCAAACGGAAGATTTCGGCCGCAAGTGTCTTCTTGCTCGAAGACTTGTCGAGCGAGGTGTTCGATTCGTACAGATCTATTCCGGCGGATCGCACAACGATGCGAATTGGGATGCGCACGATGACTTGAAGAAGAATCACGATTATCACGCTGGTCGAACTGACAAGCCAGTCGCCGCACTGCTGAAGGATCTGAAGCGCAGAGGAATGCTTGAAGACACTCTTGTCGTATGGGGCGGCGAGTTTGGCCGACAACCAACTGCCGAATACGCAAAGGGAACTGGTCGTGATCACAACTCGTGGGGTTTCACTATGTGGATGGCTGGTGGCGGGATCAAAGGTGGCATCTCTGTCGGCGAGACAGATGAACTTGGATCGATCGGCGTCGGCGAACGCTTCCATGTGAAGCAACTTCACGCGACGATTCTGAATCAACTTGGCATCGATCCAAATGCGCTGACATATTTTTATGCTGGGCTTGATCAGAAACTTGTTGGCGTCGAAGGCGCACAACCAATTCGACAAGTTATTGCATAACGGCACAAGTGCGGCAGTTCGAACAACTTCGCAATACATGGGGTCAATTGTGGTTCGTGCAGATTTTGGCAGCGGACTGATTTGCCCTAAGGGCTCAAACAAATTCAAAATGTTTTATGCGAACGCCGCGGGACGCATGCCCTGGCGCTCAAACATGCTGCGCCTCGCCTACGCAGACTCCGGCTCGGCTTGCAAACTCGCGCAGGACATGGTCCCGACGGCGCACACGCAAATCGATGTGCGTGCCCAGCCGTTGAAAAATTCTGCTGGGCGAGTTCCGCAGACCCCCCGACTTTGCACGCTCTACTGCTTGAAATGGGCAACCAGTGTCGAAAAACGACACATGCTGCCCATTTCAGAGGCTCGACTCTGCAGTGCTTGCGCACATCTGCTTGCGTCCCCAGCCGTTGGAAAGTTCTCTCGGGCGAGTTCCGCAGGCGGCCGACTGAACTTGAAAAAATTTCGCAAATCGGATCGTGTCGGTCGCCGAGGACTGTCTGAGCCCCGAGAGGACTTTTCACGGCT
>CAJCCX010000067.1 GCA_903961015.1 uncultured bacterium | reverse complement strand
CCACGATGACTCAATTTGACTCGCACATCTGCTGGCGTCAATCCCAATCGCTCGAGTGCGACAACCGCAGTCGAAAGCACATCAACTTCTGCCTGCGCACCTTCGATGCCGATCAAATCAACGTTCCACTGGATGAATTCTCGAAGTCGCCCTCGCTGCGGACGCTCCGCGCGAAAATGCGTTGGTATTGCAAACCACTTCACGGGTATTGGCAATCCACCCGCCCGCGCAGCAACCATTCGCGCGAGAGTTGGCGTGAATTCTGGGCGAAGCGCATAATCGTCATCGCCGCCAGCTCTGCGAAAACTGAAAAGTTCGTTCACAATTCCTTCGCCACTTTTCACCGTATAGAGCGAGAGATGTTCAAACGTCGGGCCGTCGATTTCCTCGAATCCGTGCACGACAGATGCGTGTCGCCATGCACCTTCGATGTGACGACGAATGGCCATGTCACGAGGATAAAAATCTCGCGTTCCTTTTGGAGCTTGATGATTTGCCTGCGACGCCATAATGCGTGAGTGTAGAGAGCCATTGTGATTGCGTGCGCTTGTAGGCTTGGATGATGCTCACCAAACGACAACAGTTGATCCGCGTCATCTTGAGCGGCGGAATTGGCAGCATGTTGGAATGGTTTGATTTTGCGGTCTATGGATATCTCGCATCGGTGATCGCGCGCGTCTTCTTCCCCACAGAAGATCCAGTTGCGGGAACATTGAGCGCCTTCGCAGTCTTTACTGTTGGCTATTTGATGCGACCAGTCGGCGCGGTGCTCCTGGGCAATATCGGTGATCGTCTTGGACGAAGGTCGATGTTGCTCTGGTCAATTCTTCTCATGGGAATTGCGAGCACGCTGATTGGATTGCTCCCGACATACGCACAAATTGGAATCTTCGCTCCGATTGGACTTGTCATCTTGCGGATGATCCAAGGGATTTCTGTCGGTGGTGAATACACAGGCGCAATGACATACACCGCAGAGATTTCACCGCATGAGCACCGTGGATTCGTCAGCAGTTTGGCATCCGTTGGAGCACTCATGGGACTCTTGCTTGGATCTGCAGTTTCGTGGCTACTCCAATCTCAATTGTCAGACGCGGACTTGATTTCGTGGGGATGGCGTCTGCCGTTTCTCGCAGGTTTCTTCATTGCACTCGCTGGAATTCTCATTCGTGAGCATCTGCCCGAAACAGAATCCTTCGCAGAAAACGTAGAGAAATCACAAAGCACTCCAGCCTTCATCGCATTCACTTTGCACTGGCGAACACTCATCCAGTGTGGACTGATCGTTGCGGGAGCAAACATCGTTTTCTATACCGCCTTCGTTTACTTCCCGGAATATGCGGCAACACTTCCAGGTGCGAAAGCGGGACTCTCAGAAGGATTCAACGCGCTCGTCCTCTTGCTGCAAATTGTGATCATCCCAATCGGAGGCTGGCTTTCAGATCGATATGGTCGCCGACGAATCAGTCTTTTATTCACGTGGTTCTTGCTGCTTGCAATCATTCCGACATTTCAACTTGGGACTTCTGGAAAACTCGAAGACCTCATCATTGCTCAGATCATCCTCTCACTTCCGATTGGAATTCTCTTTGGAATTCAAGGGGCAATGCTTGTGGAAATCACGCCAGCCATTCCGCGCTGCAGCATTTTCTCGATTTCATACGGATTGACCATGGCCATCTTCGCAGGCACTGCGCCGCTCTTGGCAACATGGATGATTCAGAAGCAAGAGTGGCGACACGGACCTTCGATCTATGCGGCGATATTCACTGTCTTATCACTGGTGGCGCTCTATCGACTTGGCGAAACGAACACTCCAACTGCAAGCATCACCACTCCGGTCCGCCCGAATATCGACCAAACACGTCCGCCATCGCATTGACCATTTCGCCAAGCGTGCATCGTCCGTGTGCTGCAGCGACGAGAGCAGGCATCGTGTTTTCATCTGATCGGGCGACACGGCGAATTTCGTCAAGGCAACGACGAACAACATCTGCGTCTCGACTTTTTCTGAAAGCACTCAACCGATCGCACTGCACTGTTTCGACAGTGTGCGGAATCTGCAGAATCTCCATCGTGCGTTCTTCATTTCCTTCTGGATACGCATTCACGCCAACGATAATTCGATCTCCCGCTTCCATCTCCTGCCCAACGCGGTAACTCGCCTCTGCGATTGCGCGTCGGAAATATCCCTTGTGAATTCCTGCGACAACTCCGCCCATTTCGTCGATCTCGCGGATCATGCCGTCTGCGTCCGCCTGCATTTGATCGGTGAGCGCTTCGACATACCACGAACCACCCAGCGGATCGACCGTGCGGTGAACACCAGTTTCGTGCGCAAGAATTTGCTGCGTGCGCAGCGCAACGCGTACCGCAGTCTCGGTTGGCAAGCCGAGCGTCTCGTCCATACTGTCGGTATGTAAACTCTGACAACCACCAAGCACGCCAGCCATCGCTTGATATGCAACGCGCACAATGTTGTTCAGCGGCTGCTGTTCGGTCAACGAACATCCCGCGGTTTGCACGTGCGTTCGCATCAACCATGATCGCTCTTGCTTCGCACCGAATCGCTCGCGCATCGCGTGGGCCCAAATGCGCCGCGCAGCGCGCAACTTGCAAATCTCTTCGAAGAACTCGTTGTGACTGTTGAAGAAGAAAGACAATCGCGGAGCAAATGCGTCCACAGGCATACCCCGCTTCAATCCCGACTCGACATATTCCATTCCATCGCGCAATGTGAAAGCAAGTTCCTGCGTTGCAGTCGAACCCGCCTCGCGAATGTGATAGCCACTGATCGAGACAGAGTTCCACTTCGGCGTGTGCTTTCCGGCGAATTCCATCGTGTCCACAACCAACTTGACGCTGGCTTCTGGCGGATAGATAAATTCATTCTGCGCGTGAAATTCCTTCAGGATGTCATTCTGCAACGTCCCGCCGATGCGATCCCATGAAATCCCACGCTCTTGCGCCATTGCTAAGTACATCGCCCAGATCACAGCCGCAGGTCCGTTGATGGTCTGGCTGACGGTGACATCACCAATTGGGATGTCTTTATAGAGCCGCTCCATATCGTCGATCGTGGAGATCGCGACGCCGCATCGACCGACTTCGCCAACTGCAAGCGGATCATCCGAATCACGCCCCATCAATGTTGGCAAATCAAACGCAGTTGAAAGTCCCGTATTCGCTTTCGTGCCCTTTGCATTTTCCAAGAGATATTTGAATCGTGCGTTCGTGTCCTCGGCACTACCGAAGCCTGCAAATTGACGCATCGTCCACAATCGACCGCGATACATCGTCTTATGAATTCCTCTGGTGTATGGAAAGACTCCCGCTTCGCCGATGCGCGGCGAAGGTTGCGTTGGGTTGGCAGCGTTGACCGCAGAGACAGACTCTGGACCATACGAGGCATCGACTTGATATCCAGAAAGCGTGACAGATTCTGGATCGACGGAAGTGGGCTTCGTAGTCGCTGCAGGTGATTTATGTGGAACCGTACTCATAGAAACTCATCGTAGCGTCGATCGATGATCAACCCACAACAATCGACGCGAGAATGCAACAACGTTGATCCTGGGATGCAACGGATTTCGCCTTCAAATCAGCCCTTTAGGGGATACTCAAAGACTCCGCGACCTGACTTATCGCCCAACCGCCCCGCCGTGACAAGTTGTCGCAGCATCGGACATGGGAAAAACTTTGCATTGCCAAGTTCTCGGTACAGCACCATCATGATGTCGTGACAAACATCGAGTCCAATGAAATCTGCCAAGCGCAGCGGGCCCATCGGGAAATTGCATCCAAGCAACATGATCTGATCAATATCTTCGGGCTTTGCGACACCTTCCATCCACGCATAAAACGCTTCGTTGATGAGCGGCATCAGCACACGGTTTGAAACGAAACCCGCGCGATCATTTGCGGAAACTGGCGTCTTGCCCATTGCACGTGCAAGATCCATTGTTCGCGCAACCGTCTCGTCACTCGTTGCGAGTCCACGAATGACTTCGACCAATTTCATCAGCGGAACTGGATTGAAAAAGTGCATTCCAATCACATGACTCGCGCGCGCGCCAGTTGCTGTTGCGATATCCGTGATCGAAATAGAACTTGTATTGGACGCAAGCACGACATTTGGAGCAAAGACTTCTGCGAATGTGCGAAAGAGTTTCTTCTTGACTTCAGGATTTTCGCTTGCGGCTTCGACAACCCAATCAGCATTCTTGGTTTCAGCGATGGTGGTGACGTAACAGAGCTTCTGCCCAGCAGCAGCAGCAGCGTCTGCGGTCAACTTCTGTTTTTCCACAGCACGTGCGAGAGTCTTAGTGTGATATGCCCGCGCCTTATCGAGTTGTTCTTGATTGATGTCGACTAGGACGGCACCAATTCCAGCCTGCGCCGCTGTCAGCGCAATTCCAGATCCCATTGTTCCCGCACCCACGACCACGATTGTCTTGACTTGATTGGACATAGATCGGGATAGTAATCGACTGTCAATCAGCCATATCTAGCCCCACATCCAACCAACCAGCGCTGTGCGTTAATGCGCCAACAGAGATGCGGTCAACTCCTGTTCGCGCGATCGACCCGATTGTTTCCAAGCGAACCCCTCCGGAAGCTTCAAGGAGCATCGAAGGGCGCAAGCGATTGCGCAGTGCTACGGCATGTTTCAACGAATCAAGCGAAAAATTATCAAGAAGCGCGATCGTCAGAGTTTCATCTGGCAATAAAAGCAGCGCTTCGAATTGTTCCATCGTGTCCGCTTCAGCGCACACGAATCGAAGGGGCGTGTTTCTCGCTCGCAGATCCTCGACCGCACTGCGAATACGCCGCGCATACTCGCTGGGCGAAAGGCCAGCGATATGGTTGTCCTTAACGAGGAGCGCATCGGCCAGACTCCATCGGTGCAAATGTCCGCCGCCACAGCGCACTGCATACTTCTGCAACCACCGCAAACCAGGAATGGTCTTGCGGGTATCGCACACCTTTGCCTTCGTACCTGCAACGGCTTCGACATACTTTGCAGTGATCGTTGAAGTCGCCATCGCAATTCCAAGCAGATTGAGCAAGACCCGCTCGATAGGCAAGATGCTCGTCAGCGGTCCTTCGAGGCGCAGCAACGATGCGCCAGCAACAACGCTCTCGCCATCAATCGATCCTGCGACCGAATGCGCTTTCAACGCGCTATCTCGAGTGACAAACTCTTCGACAAGTCCCAACCCAGCGCAAACAGCATCCGCCCGAGCAACGACGTGAGCGACGCGAATTGCCGCTGAATCACAGAGACTTTGCGATGTGACGTCCTTCGCTGCGCCATCTTCGTCAAGCGCCAAATCAACCGTAGCGGCAAGGTGGTCCCGAGATAACTCTAGCCAGAGCAATGGAAGTTCGCAGTCGTTGAAATGAAACACCCCCGCAGTCTAATGCGGGGGTGCTAGTGAACGAAAGTTTAAAAAGACAATGACTCAGTTTCGGCGACGGCGACCGAATGCGCCAGCGAGCGCACCAAGCGCAAGAACTGCAGGTGAAGGCACGACGCCAACCACGAGATTGTCGACAGTTGCGTATAAATTCTGAGTTGTTTGAATGCTTTCAACTTTGATCCAGTCAATTGCTCCGGTCGTGCTGATGAACCCACCGAAACTTGCGGATGAACCATCGGAAGCGTAAACGTACGAAACCCCAGCAGCTGAAATAGTGATAAGTCCTGGAACAATGTTAAAGTTGGAGTCCGTGCTGAAGAAATTTCCGCCGACTGCAAACACATTTGGACTCGCGAAGGAGATGGTGAGTGGGACTGGATTGTTAGTTGAAAGAACTTGCGAAGTTCCGACGGTACCGCAGAAAATCCCGCCAACCGCAGCCGCACTCCAAGCGCTGTCGCCAGATCCACCAGTCAGAGGAGACGCGTAAAAGCCGTTGTAAGTCTCGAATGATTCAGTCGAAATAGATCCGCCCCCAGACGCAACAATTGCAGCAAAAGTTGAGCTGCTATTAGTGACAATAAGGGCTGAGCTTGCAATTGATGAAACAAGCAAGGTGGAAAGAGCGATTGTGATTTTGAATGTAGTGGATGTGGACATAGAAACTCCTTGGTTCCTTTTATCCGACCTCCATGAACCTGAAACATAACCCCAAACATGGACTTGTCAAATTTCAGAAGCAAAAATTTTAAAGCCAAATTTTGAGTTTGAAAAAATCACCAGGAATGGACCGCGGGACCGCTGTATGTCGCTAAAGGTCTGATAATACGATTGTTTTGGTGCTGTTCCATGATATGGGCGCACCAACCAGTGATTCGCGAAGCCACAAAGATTGGGGTGTACTGCGGAACTGGGATACCCAGGACGAAATAAGTCATGCCGCAAGGGAAATCGACATTTGGATGGATCGCTTTGTCACGGAGCATGATCGCCTGGACTTGATCAAACCGCCGCAACCTGTGACCAACTCACAAAGCGCCCGGAACTGTTTCGTTTCGGGCGCCTCATGTTCAGACAGGATCTGTGGCAACGCTTGGGCGAATCAGGGCTCTATGAAAGGGGTGAAGTCAAAGTGTTTGCGTTGGAGTTCTGCACCCGTCGTGGCGTCTCGGACAACCATGTCGAGGGCCGTGACGACTTCGAGGTCAATATCCTCGAGGCGCATGTCATAGGTACCGACTCCGTCCGCGGGATCCACGACAAATGGCACGGGAATGAGCCCCTTTGAACCAGCGAGCTGCACCCACAGCGTCTTGCCAGCCGGCGGGTAGAGCTGCCCGCGCCAGCGGAGGCGACCATCATTCACCCGCGCGGTGAACCTGTCGGCGGAGACGATAATACCCATCGATTCAACATAAAGGGTCGGCGCTTCGATCTCGATACCGAACATCATGTGTTCACCGACGAGGTACCCAACCACGGTTACTTCGTCGCCCACTTGAAGACTCGCCGCAAGTACGGAGGGATCAACCTCACCACCTGCAATCCCGAGAATCTTTGTTTCGATTCGCGGATCTGGGTTGAGCGTTACGATTGTCTCATTAACGACGAACGATATGGGCATCAAGTCATTGCCCACTTGCATAGAGCGAACCTTGCCTGCCGTGACGTTTTCCGCCAACTCAATGACGCAGCCATCATGGGGTATTCGATACTCATTCCCCGCGGCATCGACATAGATAGTGCCTGCGGACTTCAGCGTGCCGCCGGTGCTGTGCGGGTACTTCCAATAGGTTCGTGGCGGGAGCTGGAATGGGTTCGTTGGGTACTGCCCTTGAGCCGTACGAACGCCGCAGCGACCAAGGAATTCCGCTGAAAGCACCGATTGGTGGACATTGAACAGGTTGAT
>CAJCCX010000066.1 GCA_903961015.1 uncultured bacterium | reverse complement strand
TCTGGTTTGGCATCACACACAACACGGATGGCATCTTGGTTTCCACAAAAGTCACCAACAAGAACCTCAACACTCATTTGTGGACAAGCCTCGTGCACACGGTGAATTGTTTCTGCCCAAATCGCAGCGCCTCCATCTGGGAGTTCGTCTCGATTGACACTTGTGATCACAACATGTCGAAGTTCCATAAGCCGAAGACTTTCGGCAACACGACGAGGTTCGTCTTGATCAATTTGCGCGGGGCGGCCAGTTTTAACATTGCAGAATCCACACGAACGAGTGCAAGTATCTCCCAAGATCATTATTGTTGCGGAGCCACGACTCCAACATTCGCCCATGTTGGGGCAACTTGCTTCCTGACAAACCGTGTGCAGTTTGTTCTCATCAATGATTTTTTTCAGGCGGATGTATCCCTCACCACCTGGCATTTTCGCTCGCAGCCAATCTGGTTTTCTGCGAATCTCTAATTGTTGAATGGCTGAATCAACATTACCACCAGAGCGATTGTTCAAAATGCGATCTGTCAAACTGAGGGTCGCATCTCCAGTGGAACGCAACGTATCTCCTCCAAGTGGACGGGGATGTCGAGCCAATGTGCGAGCAATGGCTTCGTTGGGAGCAAGATCTCGATGATCAGACATGATTGAATTCTAGGGGGCTTTCTGCTGAACATTGTCAGAACTATTTGGTGGAGTGAGAATGCGCGGTGGGGCGATAAAAATTCGGTCTGGGATCAAGACAACGCTTTTGTCATCAATCGATGTGATGACGATTGTCCCATCCACCAATTCGAATGCGCCCAAAGAAAATGGAATCCCATCTAGGCCACCAGTCTTGAGACCATCGTTTTTATTCCAGGTCCATCGTCCATCTTCAACACTCTTCTCTCGCCAAATCCGCATTCGGCCATCAGCCAAAAACAGCACCGCATCGGCCCGCAGAAAATCTGCGCTCGATTTTTCTTGGTCTATTTTCCACTTCCCAAAAATTTCTGATGCAGCAAGATCTACAGTGACCGCTTTGCGCACGCCACCACCTCGCGTTGGCTTTCCTTTTTTCTGATCGCGAGTTGGCATCGATGTTCTTCGAGGTTGGTCGTCGACAGTCACTAAATCAGCGGGCTTTTCAGTTATAGGTTCCTTCCCATTCGATTCAATCGGTGCGTCGATTAGCACGCCTTTCGGATTTGGCACACTTCCAGAACTCGCTTTCGTTCTCGAGTTTGTTGTTGGTGCAAGATCAGCAGAATCTGGTTCATTATAAAGTGCAACAACGGCATCATCATCTTTTTGAATCGTTGTATTTACAATCGGTGCCGGTTCAACTTCTGGTAAATCATCTGCGTTTTTCGCAGGGGTTTTGCACCCAACCGAAAGAATCACAGCAACAATTGTCAAAGCAATGTGTCGCCAATGAAAAATCAGTTGTATGGAAGTTTTCATAAAATCGAAATTCAAATCGTATAACGAATCTGGATTGAACCGATCAAATCTTACAGGCTGGGTGGAAGAGGAATCGACAATCGTTCTGAGAGCGCTCGTAGAAGTAAAAATTCCCGGTCTGTTGTGATTTGGTCTGTGGTAACACAAACAAGAGCGGCCCGAAGCAGGGTTCCCGCAGCCGATGGGCGTAGGGTTTCAAGTTGATCCATATCCCTTGCCAGGGAATCAAGCGTGCATTCTTCTTGGGGCGGGATGGTCGTTTCTGCAAGGCCAGCGATATTCAACGCTGACTGAAATGAGCGTTGCGCCAACACGATGTCATCCGAACCCTGAAGTGCGATGACCCCCAATGTTCGTTGGGCACTTGCGACAACATTGGATATGTTCGAACTATGAGTTGGCGCAGCCGAACCAGAACGATTTGCCATTGGCAACTCGACGCGCATACGAAGTATTTGCATTACCACCCATTCAAAAAGGTTGATGGATCCATCACTTCGAACAGATTCAGAAAGAGTCGCCCGAAAAAACTTGTATGCATCTATTTTCCCCAAAACTAATGTTGCGCAAGCCACATCCACATATGCGAGTCGTTGTTGTGTACCGAGTTGTCGAAAAGCTTCTTCAAGATGATTGAGCGTATTTTCAATCTCTGGCATTTTTGCAATAATAAATTTTCGTTGTGCAGCGGCCTTAGTTTTGTCTTGCGCCATTGTCACCGCGAGAATGATTGCTTTCGCTCCATCGGGATTATGAGCGGCGGACAATAAAAGACCATCACTACTTGAATATTCCGCATGAACTCGCGCAAGATTTCCCGCTGGCACAGACCCAACAGCAGCGAAACTTCTGGCGAGAATTTCAGCCATCGGATTTGTGCGACCACCAATTTGCGCTTCATGCGAATGGGATGGAGTCTGTGGCGGAGTCACATTTATCGACTCCGAAAGTACGCCACCAGCGATCGCTTCAATTCGTTTGATTCGTTCGGCAAGCGGGGGGTGTGACGCAAAGAGCGTGTTTATCCCTTGGGAAAAAAGCATGTGATTGAACTGACTTGCCTCTGCGTGGCGCATTATTCCAGATGCTTGTGCACCGATCTTGCGAAGAGCACCACCAATACCAGATGGATTTCTGGTGTATTGCACTGCGCTTGCATCGGCAAGAAATTCTCGTTGTCGACTGATTGCCGCCTGCATAAGTCTTCCAAAGAAAGTGCCGATACATCCAATCACAATCAAGCTAATTCCAAAGATCGCAATTCCAGCAGCTGCCTTTTCATCTGTTTTTCTGGTTCTTGGTCCAAACATCGTTGACCTGAGAATGAAATAGCCCACATATCCAATCGCCATTAATCCAAAGATTGCGGCGATGGCGCGCATATTTATACGCATATCCCCATGAAAAATATGGCTGAATTCGTGTGCCATAACTCCTTGGAGTTCGTCGCGTGTCAACGATTCAATCGCACCACGCGAGACACCAATGACAGCGTCTTGTGGAGTCTTGCCCGCGGCAAATGCGTTGATGCAATCTTCGTCCAAAATGAAGACTGGTGGAATTGGCATTCCGCTTGCGATTGCCATTTCTTCAACAACATTCAATATTTTACGTTCGTTCGGTTCTTGAGACGAAGGATTGATTCGAATTCCTCCCAGCGACTCAGCCACAAGTGCGCCGCTCGAACTCATCGTTAACAACTTAAAAATAAATGGAACTCCGATTATCAATAGGCTGACAACAATCGCCAATGGAATTGCTTTTGGCATAAAAGCGGCGGTGAGCAGCGTGATGGAGATTGTCACTCCAAGAACACCAATCACAAAGAGAAAGACAAGCCAGCCAGTCCGACTTTGAGCGCGATCTTGATGTTCAAAGAAATTGCTCATGCTGGATCAAAATTTTACTTCTGGCAATACTCGATCTGTCGCATTCGCCTCAAAAAGTGTGAGTTCGGAAAATCCGAGCAGGGCAGCAATAAAGTTTGAAGGAAACACAGCAATGCTCGTGTTGAAAACCATCACCGCATCGTTGTATGCCTGTCTCGAAAACGCAATTCGATTTTCTGTAGATGCCAATTCCTCTTGAAGCCCAAGAACATTTGTGCTCGCTTTCAAGTCTGGATATTTTTCGATGGATACACGCAGGCTCATCAACAGTTGATCAAGCTGACCACTGGCTCCTGCGACAGTCTGAATCGTCATCGCATCTCGAGGCCTTGCCCCAAGCGATTGAAGTCCAGCAACCGCAGAATTCCGAGCTGCGATAACCGCTTCAAGAGTCTGCCGTTCATGCGCCATATATCCCTTCACAGCCTCAACAAGGTTTGGGATCAGATCGCACCTTCGTTTCAATTGCACATCGATTTGACTGAAACCATTTTCTGCCCGCACGCGCCCACGAACCAGACCGTTATAAATAGCAATCCCCCAAATGAGCGGAACCAACAGCACAACCGCGACAGAAACAATGATGGGCACCATGCCGAAAGAATACGTGGACACTACTCTTGCGTTGAAGTGACTGAACAAACCAAAGACCCATCCGTTCCCGCGCACATCTTGGAAAGCCTTGTCCGTCTTGGATTCGGCGAACCCACAGAGATTCAGGATTTGATGCGCAATCCAATCTTGCAAGGCAAGGATGTTCTCGCCCTTGCGCCAACGGGCACGGGAAAGACACTCGGCTTCGGCGTTCCCCTCATTGGCAACTTGTTGAACAATCCACCGAAAGGAAAGCGTGGTCCTGGTGGCGTGCGATTCGTTGAATCATTTGATCGACTTCGTGCGGTTGTCGTTTCGCCGACGCGGGAATTGGCTCAACAAGTCGCGTTGGATCTCGCGGGCGTAGCGAAAGGAGCCGTCCTGCGAATCGGAGCGGTCTATGGAAAGAGTCCAACGGCGCCTCAACGAGAAATGGTTCGAGGCGGAATCGACATTCTGGTTGGAACTCCTGGTCGATTGCGAGAGTTCTTTGACGAGGGATCGCTTTCGTTTGCCAATGTTCAAACTTTCGTTATCGACGAAGCAGATCGAATGGCAGACATGGGATTTCTTCCGCAGATCGAGCAAATTCTCAGCGCGATTCCAGCCAAGCGACAAGTGATTTGTTTGAGCGCAACTCTGCCACATTCAATTGAATCGCGCGTGCTTTCACTTTTGCGTGATCCAGTGAAGGTCGAGGTTGGAACGCGTAACGCTCCAATCAATCGAAAGAATGCTCGCTGCGATGTTGCTGACGACGATAAAGTTTCTTTACTCCTCGCATTGATACGCGAAAAGAAACTACGCGGAGTTGTGGTGTACACCCGAACAAGGCGCCGCGCTGGTTGGGTTGCTGAAGCTCTTCGTCGCAACGACATCACTGTGAGTCTGTTGCATGGAGATCGTTCGCAGCGCTGCAGAAATGAAGCACTTTCTGCGTTTTCTGAGGGCAAAGTTGAGTGTCTCGTTGCGACAGATGTTGCTGCTCGTGGGTTGCATGTGCCGCGAATTCGTACGGTTATCAATTACGACGTGCCATTGATGCCAGAAGACTTTGTTCACCGAGTTGGGCGTGCAGGCCATGGCGGTGGCGCGGCGGAAAGCTTCACGTTTGTTGATCCGCTGGAGGCAACCGCATGGTCACGAGTGGTTGAACTTGTCGGTGAAGAAATTAAGCCGATCCCGCTTCCAACATTCCCATCATCCACGCGTCGAACCACAGTGAGAAAGCCAACGCCGGTTATCAAGAGAGGTCCGATCAAACTTAAATTCGATGTGCCTCCAACTCCAAAGCCAAACCGAAAGAAAAAACTCTTTCCACTAACAGGCAAAGATTCGTTTTCGAGCAAGACGCGGATGAAGCGGTTACGCTCCACTCCTATCAGTCGCGATACAAAGCCAGGTGGCGGCATCCGTCGTTCGGGGCCGAAGTCTTCTAGATGAATTGTTCTCAGGAGGACGAAATGAAAGCGTTAGTTCGTCTGTAAATTTGGAATGATCCAATAAACGAAGAGATACATCACAAGGGCGAGCGATCCCATTGCAAGTGTTGATTTTGTTACAAATACGAAAACACGTGTCCAGAATTGATCAATAGAAGCATCGTGAGTCGCCCGATACGCGATTGAGATTCCAAAAATAAGAGGAATCATCAGAAGCCACCAAAGGTTGCCAAGCGATCCAGCGGGTTGCAAGAACGGAATCCAACCGATCATCGGTGTTGAAAAGGCGATGGTTGGGATCATCTCGCGTCCTCCCCATTCGCCCTATCGATCGGGCGCCGCTTGAGTGCGTCGAGCAGAACAACAATGTTCATGAGACCAGCAAGCGCGCAATAAAGAGTTCCAATTTCGCTTGCAACAGTCACGGTCTTGAAGGAACTCACGAGTGGGGCAGGTGCTCGAGGATTGGAGGGGGGAGATTCGATCAATTCTCCAACCTTTCCAGTCTTGAGAAGTGCAGAGTTTGCCCAGTCGGCTGCAAAGGCGATTGGCCCAGAACCTGCTTGTGCATAGAACCAAAGTGGATCTTCGCGGCGATCAACACAATCAACTCCCCCAATAAAGATTCCACATAAAAACAACCCCAAAATACCACTCATCGCCAGAAAGCCACGGCGACGATGTCCAAGCATAATTTGCCCTAATCCAGGACAAATCCAACCAAAAAACGCTGCTCCCCAGTGAAGCGGTTCATCAAGTTGGTTGGTGTCGTTCGTCATCGATTTTTAGTTATACGAAAGAATACAGTACCCTTGTCGATGAGCAGAAGGAGCTCGCCATAATGACGAATAAATCACCAAGCGATAGCCATTCAGAAGAAAAATCATCCGATAGAGATAGCTCGGTTGTTGATCGCCGACTTGGGGTAGATCGCCGCGATGTTTCTCCTGCGAGCCCTTCGAATCTTGAACGCCGCCGAGGTCCAGGCCGACGACTGACAGATTTTGTGAAGTCGGCCGAGGAAGGGGAGATGTCTCGTGAGCAATACACCTTCTTGCTGGCAATCGATGTCTTCAAGAGAGTGAATCACAAGACGTTTCCGAGCTGGACGGATGTTCTCGAAGTTGTTCGTAAGTTGGGATACCGTAAGACGATGCCATCAGAGTTAAATTTGGGTGGCAAGAGCCAGGATTGGACCGAAAAATCTGACTCTATTAGTGGGGTTAACAAGCCTTCTGTCGATTCGGAGTGACTTATTAGAGTGGGGAAGAATGGTTGCCCCAAACCCACACAATTTTGACCGATTCGGAAACTGATTTTGGGTCAGTTTGAGAGGTCAAAAAAATTTTTTTAAATTTTTTACTTTTTGAACCAGTTTGCATTGATTTCGATGTACTTGTGCCATTCGGCAGGCAAATCGTCTTTTGGAAAAATTGCTTGCACTGGACACTCATCAACACACAAACCACAATCGATGCAAGTTTCTGGATCGATATAAAGTTGATCAACCTTTTCGTGCTGCTCACCTTTTTTTGTTGGATGAATGCAATCAACGGGACACACTTCGATACACGAAGAATCTTTTGTTCCGATACAAGGTTCAGCAATGATGTGTGGCATAGTCGAAAAATACTAGCAAATAGCGGGAAAATTTGGTCCTTAACGCACCGAAAGCCGGCGCAATGCCGGCTTTCGGTACAAATCATTCAGTCACTACGAATTACCGGCTCTTCTTAGCCTTCTTCGCAGCCTTCTTAGCAGCTTTCTTCTTTGCCATGGTGTGGCTTCCTTTAGTTACGCTTGTGCGTCGGAGAGAGTGAACGTCAGCGTAACTAAGACGCCCACTCAGTAACAGTCAGTTATGTTATCGACAAATCAAGAACAGAACTTGACATGATGCTTGCAAAATCAAATTTGACCTGTCAAATCATCCCTCTGCGAGTCTGTCTCAATGGGGCATCTGGGCGCATGGGACAACGCATCGATCGGGCGTGTTTTGAGTCCAATGGAACGGCAATTGTGACCGCTCGAAACAGTCTTGATGCACCACTTGATGCCACACATGATGCCACTGCATCCAACTTCGATGTCGTGATCGACTTTTCGAGTGATGCTGGGACTCAGATTGCTATCAATTTGGCATTGCGTGCTCGATGTCCTCTCTTGATTGGCACAACGGGGATCACGGATTCCACCCGCGAAGTCTTGCGATCATCTTCGGCTCAAATTCCGGTTTTGATTGCCCCCAATACATCTATTGGCGTCGCGGTCATGCGCCATCTTGCCAAGGAAGCAGCTCGATTGCTGGCGGAAGATTTCCAAATTTCGATTTCAGAAGTGCACCACACCCAGAAGCGTGATCAACCATCTGGAACCGCGCTTGCGTTGGCGGATTCTGTTGCAAAGGGTCAAGGCACACTATTCCCATTGAATGAGATAAAGTCGATTCGTGAAGGTGATGTGATTGGTGATCATGAAGTTGTGTTTGCTGGACCGGGCGAAGTCCTGACACTGCGGCATCATGCGAAAGATCGCGATTTGTTTGCTCTTGGCGCAATCCGACTTGCGATTTGGATCGCGAAACAACCTCCAGGAATGTACGGTTTGGATGATTGGTTTTCCCAGTTTATGAAGGCAAAACAGTGAAAAAGCAGAACATCGAAGTTTTTACAGTTGCAGGCGGAATGAAGTTGGCGATTGAGCCTATCGAAGGCGCAACAACCGCCACCATCGTGTGGACCGTACCCGTAGGTTCGGCTGGCGACCCAATTGGAGGTCTTGGAGCTGGTGAATCAAACGTTCTTTCTGAAATCATTCTTCGAGGGGCTGGTGAACGCACGAGTCGAGAATTCAGCGACGCGCTGGATCGATTGGGTGTTCAACGAGCGACTTCCAGTTCGGGATATGCCATCACGGTCTCTGCTACTTGTATGGCCGCACAGATTGAAGAGACTCTTCAATTGCTTTGCGATATGTATTTGAGGCCACGCATCGAAGCAGATGCCCTTGAAGCGAGTCGAGAACTTGCCTTGCAATCACTCGGATCGCTCACGGATGATCCACAACATTTTGTGAGTATCAAGATCAACGAGATTGCAATTCCTGCTCCATTCAATCAGCATGGATATGGCTCGGTCGAAGGTCTGAATGCGCTCACGCCTGAGAGCCTTCACGCATCTTGGAAGAGACGATGTCGTCCGACGGGCAGCATCATGGGAATTGCCGGAGCAATTGATCCAATTAAGATTCGAGATTTAATGGAGAGGTTGCTCGAGGGATGGCGCGGCGTATCGGTTGAACCGAAAGAGACCACAGCAGCTTCGCGCGGTTCGATCTATGAAAAACAAGTCTCGTCGCAAACTCATATGTGTTTGGCGTTGCCGAGTCCGCGCGAGGCAGATGATGCCAGCCTTCCACATCGCTTGATGGTTCGAGTTTTGGGCGGTGGCGGCATGTCGAATCGTCTCTTTTCCGAAGTGCGTGAAAAACGCGGACTTTGCTATTCCGTCGGGATGAATTATGGATGCGGGCGCGACCGTGGGCTTTCAACTATTTATGCCGGCAGCACTCCTGAACGTGCAAGCGAGACATTGGCGTGCATTCGCACAGAGTTGGGGCGAATGGCGCAAGGGGTGACCGAGGGCGAATTCACTCGCGCAATCATTGGATTGAAGAGTGGAATTGTGATGGGCGGTGAAAGCACGATGGCGCGCGCGGCAGCTCTCGCTGGAGATCTCTTTCGGCGAGGCCATGTTCGGACGCTTGCCGAGGTTGTTGCCACCGTTGATCGACTGACGCTTCAACAAGTAAATGATCACGCTGCGCAAGCGCTCGATCCAAAGCGCATCAACGAAGGCGCACTTGCTGTGGTTGGTCCAGAGCCACTCTGACCTAAAACGGATCGATCTCCAAGGGACAACCCCTATACTGCACGCATGTTCAAGAGTGTTCCAATCCAGCCAGGTACGCGAATCAAGGTGACGCAACAATTGCCGACACCAGATGGTGCGTGGACAACCACCATTGAGGGAACGGTTCAGAGATGGCGCCAAGCCACAACAGGTTCTTGGTTCGCGCATAGCAAGGACGATCGCTTATGGCTTGATCGACTTGAAATGCGTCTTGATGATGGCGAGACCACCGTGTTGAATCTCGATCAGTATTCGCTTGTTGAAACTATTTAAGTTTTACGAATTTGGCGCTAGGGTCTGCTGTGGAGCGGCTGCGGGTCTGCCGTTTGGATTTGTATTCGATGGCATGTTTGGCGTTCCCTGCAAGATTGGCGACGACTTGCGAGTCATTGGCGGTGCCTGAAGCTCCGCTGGAAGTGGAACATGCTTCCACGCCTTTGATACAAGCGAATAATCTTTGATGATTGTTCCGCGACGAATTGTCAGCACAATGGAATCGCCTGGGGCCATCAATTTCAGTCGATCGCGAATCGCTTCTGGTGTTGCTGGCGTTTTTCCATCAACTGCTGTGACAAGATCGAAGTCTTCGATACCGGCCATGTATCCAGGACCATTTTCCATCACAGCAACAACAAGCGCGCAATTGGAAACATCAGAACCCAGATGTTTTGTTAGTGCTTTTCCGGTGGTTTCAAAGCGCACGCCGATCATCACGGGCGGATGCTCTTTTGGTTGAGGAATTGGAATCGTTTGCAGAACTTGTCCGCTTGAACTGATGATTTCCATGGAGTCGCTTGTGCGTCGGAGATGTTCTTTCGCGACACGCTGACCATTGATTGAAACAAAAATTTCATCTCCAATAAATTCGACATCGAATCGAGGTTCTGGAATGGCCGCAGCGGCTGGTGCAACTGGGTCGAGTGGAACGAGTGCGGGAATTGGTTCTGTAACAACAACAGGCATTGGCTCTGGTGTAACAACGGGTGCTGGTTCTGGCGCTGCAGCAGGCGCATCGGTTGCAGCAGGCACATCGGTTGCAGCAGGCGCATCGGTTGCAACAGGCGCATCTGTTGCAGCAGGCACATCGGTTGCAGCAGGCGCATCTGTTGCAACAGGCGCATCTGTTGCAGCAGGCGCATCGGTTGCAACAGGCGCATCTGTTGCAGCAGGCGCATCGGCTGCAGCAGGCGCATCGGTTAAAACAGGCTCTTCATTTGTCGCGGGTGCGGCATCAACAGGTATATCAACAGCGCTTTCAGTTTCAACCACCTGTTCTGAGGCGCACGAGCAGAGAAATGAAAGAGAAACAATTATCGTTAAGGATGTACGCAGCATGAATTAAGAGTACTCGTAGTATTCATGAATATGTTCCGCCGCCTCTATCTTGTGAGCGCATGCATCACCATGTTGGTTGGTTGTGACTTTGTTCCCCAACATACGACAAAAGGTGGCGTTGATTTTCCTTATGGTCCAGAAACCTTCCAAATACATCTGTTGAGCCGATTGGAATCTAGTCCGGAAGGACAAGTTCCAGGCGCAATTGTTTGTGTGGAATTTGATGACCGTGATGGTCAAGCGACACGTGCGACGGGACTTTTAGAAATCAAGATGACCGCTCCAGATCAAACTGGTTTGGAAAGGGCATTTGATTTGAACAACTTAGAAATCAACAAGGACGTTTGGAATCGAACGACTCGTATGTATCAAGTCATCATTCCATTCGACCCAGCATTGAAGCGTGTTCCCGACGGTGGTATTCCAATTCAAGTGATATGGACTTCGATCGACGGAAAACCAATTATGGAGCAGGGGATTTTGCGGGCATTGAATCTGAAGTAGCTGATGCGCCACTTTTCGGCGCGTACTTTTGTTCGTACTTCGCTTTGAGTTCTGTTTGATGGCTTTTGAGTTCGATGCTTCGCCCGTCAAGCCACGCACTGCGAACACTCGACTTCACCTCGAGTGGGTCACCGTCATGCAACAGTAAGGTTGCGCTGTGACCGACAACAATCACGCCATATCGATCACCGACTCCGCACAACTGTGCCGGAACTCGGGTGATCGCCGCAAGTGCATCTTCACGCGGCATGCCAAAAGACGCAGCCATTGCAGCGTGATGAACTAGATTGCGATCATTCGATGGCTCGTCGCCTGTGGCGATTGCAACATCGATTCCTTTCGTCGCCAAGCGGGCTGGCAGTGTGTATGCAGAGTCATAGTCCTCGTGTGCAAATCGTGGCAAACTGAGAACTCCTTGCACGATGACTGGAACCTTATGAGCAAGCAATAAGTCAACGACAGCGGGTGCGCCTTTCCCTCCAACAATAATCGGCTTCATGCCGCGTCTTGTGGACCAGAGAATCGCGGATTCGATTTGACCCGCGCTCGCCGCTTCTATGAAGAGTGGTCGAGATCCATCAAGCACATCCCGCAATCGTTCAAATCGTAAATCAACCGACAACGTGGGGTCGGCAGCGCGCGCTTTCGAATATGCCAAAGCCGCGTTGAAGAAATCATCAAAGGCACGAAGGGTGATGCGGCGTTGCTTTTCTTGTTCTTGCGCATTCTTTATGGTGAACCACCGAGGCGCAGTTTCGGTTGATGGCCATTGAATAACTGTTCCAGCATCAGGCACGACAGCGAGATCATCCGTCGTCCAACCATTCAATCGAATCAAACTCGCTTCGCCACTGACGTTTCCACCTTGGGGAAAAACCAGAGCAAGCAACACGCCGCCGAGTCGAGCGACTGGAATCAAGTTGCTATCAGGATTGACCGAAAGCCACGCAGCAACTTCTGGATGAAAGGGTCCAAATTCAGTGCGATCATCAGTCGCTCGCACTTGTTGGGTCTCGATCAATCCAAGAGTTGTCGCGCTGGAAACAAATCCAGGCGTCAGGTGCATTCCCGTTGCGTTGATGCGCTGTGCGTTGGTCGGAGGCGCTTCGCCCTTTGAGCCAACTGGCGCTCCCGTTCCCACAGAGACAATCATTCCATTCTCCAAAATCACAAATCCATCTTGAATGACGGCAGCACCCTGGACAGCTGTATGGATGATCGCGTGCTCGATGATGATCGGCGTGGTTTGTGCAGGTGCGGGAACGATCGTGCTTTGCGCAAAGATTCCGCTGAGATGAATTGAAATGAAAATCGAAAGAAGAGTTGTCATCGTGATATATCTCCACATCCACAGTCGCCTGCAGGACGAGCGGATCGGCTGTCCACTCCACGCCGCCAAAGGTCCATCAAGTAAGTATCTCTCGAACCAAGCATGCTTTCACGAAGTCGCGTTGGGTGCGGCTTTGAAGCATCGGAATCGCTTTGCTCGTTTGGTTTTTTATCTGTGTCTTTCATTTCGGTCTTCTCATCGGGCTTGCCCTTTAATTGTGCTGCAGAAACAATCAATTGTTGACGAAGCGTTTCGCGTGGTGCTCGCGCTGCGAGATCATCAATGCGATCAAATCGCTTTGTCCCTTCGACCCAAGTTTGTTCGCAGAGGGCGAATGGGCTGAGCGGATCGCCAGACCATAAAACGAGATCGGCATCTTTTCCCTGTTCAATGCTTCCAGTTCGATCACCGATGCCAAGTTGCTTTGCAGGGTTGATTGTGACAAATTCAAGCGCGTTTGTTGGTGGCAGATTTCCATACTTCACAGCCTTTGCCGCTTCAGTATTGAGATGTCGAGCAAGTTCATTTGAGTCTGAATTGAAAGACATCAACACTCCTTGGCCACGCATCATTGCTCCATCCCACGGAATCGCATCCATCACTTCCATCTTGTATGCCCACCAATCGCTGAAGCACGATCCGCCTGCACCGTGCCGTGCGATTGCATCAGCGACTTTGTATCCCTCCAAAATATGCTGAAAAGTTCCGATACGAAATCCAAAATCATCAGCGAGACGAATGAGCATGAGGATTTCATCTTGGCGATACGAGTGACAGTGGATGATTCGCTTACCTTCGACAATTTCTGCAAGAGCTTCGAGATCGAGGTCGATGCGCGGAGGAATGTGAGAAGCGCTATCCACACGAGTCGCAAATTCTTTTTGGGCAGCGCGATATTCGACAGCAGCACGAAATTGATCGCGCAGGAATGCCTCGACTCCCATACGTGTCTGTGGGTATCTCCCATTTGGGCGAACGACATTCTCTCCAAGGGCAAATTTGATTCCGGGCTTTGCTGCTGACACCGGCCACTCAGCACCTGGCGATCCCCATTTCAATTTCACCACACTGTTCTGCCCACCGATTGGATTTGAGCTTCCATGCAGTTGATTTGCGCAAGTCAATCCACCAGCGAGTTCGCGATACCAGCCAACATCAGAGGGATCGATGACATCATTGACTCGTACTTCAGAAGTGCACGCTTGAGTCCACTCGTTGACACCTCCATCAATTCCAGTGTGACTATGACAGTCGATCAACCCAGGAGTCAGATGCCGACCAGCGCAATCGACAACCCTCGCATCGCTTGGCACAGGAAGATTTTTTCCAATTTGCACAATGATTCCATTTCGAATGATGACGTCGGTATCTTCAAGAATTCCAGCGGGGGTGCTTGTCCAGACTGTCGCTCCACGAAAGATCACATTTTCTTTGGTGGGAATTGCGGAATACCCAAAGTCGCCAAACGGAAACGTCAAAGGGACATCTGGTCGAGTCGGGGGCTTTACTGGCGGATTCGCCGGTGGTTTTTCTGTCGATTTATCCGCTGATTTTTCATCGCTTACAACCTTCACCGCCTCGGCTTGAGCTGGAATAGCCGAGAACAATGTGGAAATTCCACTTGCTGTTAGTGCTTCAATCGTCAAACGATCTCCATCTGCACGCAGTGTGCAGCGCAGGGGCCCTGCCATACCTAGAGCCTCGCCATCGACTACGAATCCACCACGCAACCGATCGAGTGAAACATTGCTTGCACTTGTTGATGTCTTGGTTGCGTCTGCCGCCGTTGCCTCAAGCACGATCGTTCGCTTCTTCGCATCAATCACGACGATGCGTGCTGACCCATCAAGAAGCGTGAGAGAGAATCTCCCCGCACCTACAAAATCATTTTCGAATGGAGTTTTATCCTGAGCTGCTGCGTCATATGAACGGCCTGCAATCCAAACTTCGGTAATGCGAGAATCCTCTGCAAAAAGTGGACCATCGCTGACGGTCAAATTTGCCATTCGTCCTTTTTCGATTGTTCCAAGCGTGTCGCTCATTCCAAGCAACGACGCGGGTGCAGTAGTCAAAGCTGCGATCAACTGCGCTTCGCTCAGGCCGGCCTCACGTGCTTCGCGTGCGCGAGCGGGAAACGAATCACGCTGCTTCAGACGGCTTGTCGTCAACGAGACAGAGACACCAGCCGCAATCAACCGCGCAGCATTCGATGGCGCTACGGCCCAACTTTCCAGATCCCGCAGTGAGATGCTCTCTGATGATCGTGGCGAGGAAAGGTCTGGTGGTTCAGGAAAATCGAATGGCACAATAATCGGCAGTTTCATCGCTGCGATCTCGTTGAGATTACGAAACTCGCCACCGCCTCCCAATATCGAAGCATTCAACTTGAATTCTTGCGCGAGTCCCCCAGCGCGCAGTGCATCAAGTTCGGTTGCAGCATCAAAGAGAACTCGATCATTCCCACTGATCGCTCGAGCGAATGCATCGAGCGCCGCTGCCGCAACAGGGGGATCGTTTCCAGTTGGGTGCGCATTCCAGACATCCACGGATTTGGCTCGCCATCGTGCATCGAGAAATGTTTGCCGTAAAAGCGCAACAGCACCCATCGTTGAGTTTGGATATGTAGGAGCTCGCCACATATCTTCATCATCATTCTCTGATCGTGCATCCGGCGGACTTCGACCAAACGATACGAATTGGCCTGCGTCTCCTCCGATGGTTCGCTTTCCGTTTGGTTCCATTCCAAGAAGCACAACTGCACCACTGCCACGAAAGATTCCAGAGTTGGGATATGCAGCGGCGATTGTGAATCCCAGCGCGCGTAATTCTTGGCTTACTTCGGCAGAAATTGGCGGCAAATCTTTGGTAGAGACTTGAGGAGTCACGTTGGAATTCCAATGCGCGCCCGCATCGCCTGCAACTTTCTTTGCAAGCGCAGCGGAGTTGAGAATCAATGCAGGCTCGATAAATCCAGCCATCACCGTTTTGCCCCGTCCGTTATGAATCGTGGCGCCGGCAGGTATAGAAATATTCACAGTGGGCCCGACAGCTTCGATCCAACCATTTCGCATCAGAATCGTCGCGTCATCTATCTTGATGAGTGGGGAAGTGAAGACGGTGGCATGCTCGATGGCGTCCCATCGAACATCGGACGGGCGCATGCCGTTGACAGGTGGCGATTGCGCAGTCGCGCCACCGTTCGAAGCGAATGTGACGAAGAGAGATAGAAGATAAATTTTTTGACTGATCACCTCTCAAGTGTATGAGTGGCGACCAAAAATCTGTTACAGAATTTGGCTTTGGTTTTTAGAGGCGGACCACAGAAATAAGCAAAGGATCAGTGATGTCGAAGTTCTTCAAGCATGCGATCAATCGCAGCAGAAAGCCTTGATTCTGTGTCGAAAGATCCATCGGCAATCATTCGCTTAATCTTTGCGATGCGTTCTGCTCTGACTTCCGGCAAAGCCCGCAAATGAGCAAGGTGTCTGGCGTGTTCTTCTGAATGATCTTCCAAACCTGAAGCGAGAGGACGAACATTCGAACACTCGTCAACTTTCATCGTGGGTATTACGGAGGTCATTGTTTCAGTTGCGCTTGTCATGGTTCTATTCTTCGTAATTCGTATGGATTCGGACATTGATAAAACTCCTGCGACCGTTGCTTCAGATCCATCTTCAGCATCGGCCTGACGTCGTACTCGTGACATCCTTGTAGTGAGCCCAAACTTTAGGCTCAAGATACATATCGTCCTATCGAATCCAAAGTCTTCAACTATTCAAATTGTGTATGCAAGGTGAGTTATGATCCACCAATATGTTTGAGCGCAATTCAACTTTGTTTGTGAAATTCATATTTTGTGTCTTGATTGCTTCGACATTTGGATGTGCGAATACCCCAAAAAATTCAAAGAAAAAGGCGCTTTCTGAAGAATCGAATGACCCCAACGCTCTTTTCAGCGATAACGCAATCGCAAATGGTGAAGAGAATGGCATCTTGGCTGGTACTGCCGGCAAGACCACAAAATCCACGGCAACAGGGAAATCACCGAGTTGGTCCGTGCCGGGAAGTCCCCAAACTGTTGCGCAACCCACTGCGGCGATTGAGGAACCAATTTCAGTTCCCGCCAAAGTTGGTGCGAAGGCAAATTCTCAGAGCAGTGATTCTAAAGTTGCAAAAAATGAAGATAGGCGATGGGGAATTGTTTTATTGTCTTTTTCTGGTGATGATCACGCACAACTCGCGGAGGCTGCCTGTGTTCAATTGCGCCGAAAATATCCTCTGCTGACCGAGTCATTCGTGCGCGAGAAATCAAACGGATCCGTGGTTATGGTTGGTCGATTCACTGGCACAGATGATCCAGCGGCGAAACCAATGGTGAAACAAGTTCAAGCACTGACGGATGGGAACGAGCGACCGTTTGCAAAATCGTTTCTATCTCGAGTTGATACAGCGCGCACGGGTCCAATGGGCGCATTTGATTTACGTCGTGCGCGACTCGCGAATCCGAATGCTCGAACTCTCTATTCGATGGAGGTTGCGGTGTGGAGTGATTTTGGTTCTGGCGAGATCACTCTCGAAGAGATTCGTCGCAAGGCCGAGGCGTATACAGCGCAGTTGCGGGCACAAGGTCTGCCAGCATTTTTTCATCACGATGACGATCGTCGAATGAGTATGGTGACCGTCGGACTCTTTGGCGAAGATGCATACGACGCCAAGACAACGCTGTACTCGGATGAAGTCATGGCCATTAAGAAACGATTTCCAAAATTGAAGGTGAACGGTGAAGAACTTCTGAAGCCAATCCGCAAAGGATCACAAGAGACAGTCGCAGAAGCCACTTTGATGATCGAGGTCCCACGGTGACCGCACCTCGTGCTGCTGGCAAGCCGAAATCTGTTCGCACCCCTCGCGCAGAAGCAGAGACAGGCTCTCCAGGCGATTTGTATGTTTCTTCGCTGGCGCGTGTCGCATTGGATGGCCATATTCTTGGACAAGATCGAGCGCTGGAAACACTCGCAAAAGCGCTTGGATCTGGCCATTTCCCACACGCTTGGATTTTTCATGGGCCAAGAGGTGTTGGTAAGTGCACAGCAGCATTGCGTGTGGCGGCTGTATTTATAGATCCACTTTCTGGCGATGCCCAGCGAACCAAATGTGCTCCAAACTTACATTCTCCAAGCGCTACATTTCTGCGCGCCGGAACTCATCCTGACGTTCGGATCATTCGTGCGGAACTTGCTGGGTCGAGTGCAGATCGAGAATTGCGCGATCGCAAGCAGAACAATATTCCAGTCGCACTTTTGCGCGAGCACATGATTGGCGGAGTGTCGAGTGGAGGCGCGAGAATTGACGCCGCTGTCTATCGATCAAGTGTGATGGGCGCTGGAAAAGTTTTCATCATCGACGAGGCTGAGCGATTGGAAACCGACGGACAAAATGTTCTTTTGAAAACACTTGAGGAACCACCGCCAGGGACAATCATCATCTTGGTGACAAATAGTTTGGATCGATTATTGCCAACAGTTCGGAGTCGTTGTCAAACACTAGGATTCTTTCCCCTTGATGAAGCGCAGATGTCTGGATGGCTTGACGGAAATCTTGGCGAGTTGAACGGCGCCGCGCGCGAATTTGTGCAGATGTACGCAGCGGGATCGCCCGGCGCCGCAGTGATAGCGGTCGAACTCGGCTTGCAATCATTACACGCCGATCTCTTGCCAATGATTGATCAATTGGAGCGCGGAGATTTTCCACTTGCCATGAGCGACCGAATGAATGATTTCGCGTCAGAGGTTGCAGAAGCGGCGGTCAAACGAAATGAAAACGCAAGCAAAGAAGCAGCAAATCGGCGCGCAACCGGAGTGATGTTTTCAGTGATTGGTGCAGAAGTTCTGCGCCGAATGCGTTCGAGCACAAACTCTCTGGACAGGTTGGATTACTGGGCGAAGGTTCCAGATCTCATCGCTGACGCAGAAAGAAATCTGCAGGCGAACGTGAATCAAAAACTTGTTCTTGCTGACTTTGTTGCGCAGTGGTCAAGTCTTTTTGGAAAGTCAGCAGGAAAGTCAGCAGGAAAATCCCCGTGAAGGCAGGGTTGGAAATCGAACGCGTTTGGTTGCTTCGTGGATTGCCAAAGCTGCAGGAAGGCCATGCGATTTGGCAATTGGATCAGGGCTATCTCGCAGATGGGGATGGCAAGCCGATGGGGCGCATTCGACGAACGGTTTTTCCAGATGCAAGCGAACAATTCCATCTGAACCATAAAACTGGGACAGGACTTGTTCGCCAAGAGAGCGAAACTCAGATCTCCGCTGTTTCCTTCAACCAACAATGGCCAGCCACAATTGGGCGCAGGGTTTGTAAGAAACGCCATCGCATTCCTGCCGAGGATTTGGTTTGGGAAATTGACGAATTTGCAGACTTTTCTTTGGTTCTAGCGGAAGTCGAGTTACCGACCACTGATCATCATTTCGAGATTCCAAAGTGGCTTGCTCCATATATTTTGCAGGAAGTGACTTTGGATTCACGGTATCGCAATTACAATCTTGCTTTGCAGGGACCGCCACCATTTTCAGGTCTTCCACCAGCGCCGAAGGGCGGTTAGTATCAAACTTTGGCAACTATTTTATGACAACATTTCACTGCAAAATCGTGACTCCATCCGAAGCTGTTCTTGACGAAGAAGTTCAATATGTTTCATTTCAAGCATTTGATGGCCAGCAGGGCGTCATGCGAGGAGCTTCGCCATTTCTGTCCAAATTGGGCGGCGGAGTTTGTCGCATCGACAGCGCAGCAGGAAGCACGCACTATGTGCTTGCTGGAGGATTTGCACAAATGAATCAAAACTCATTAGTGCTCTTGGCAGATGGCGCGGAACTTGCGTCTGAGATCAACCCAGAGGATGCGCAGAAAAAAGTTTTGCAAGCGGATGCGAAAGTGAATGCGGTGAATGAGAAGCCGCTGACTCTTGCTCAACGAGAATCTATCGAGAACGAACAATCACTCGCACGCGCGCGGTTGACCGCATCACGTCGGCGATAATTATGAGTGCGAAGCCAACTGTTGAAATTGAAGGAGCCGAGCAGGTTGTAGGTGCTGTGAATCCTTCGGCGGTTGTTGAAGAGATTCCATGCGCTGATCTTCCTTTGGTGCGAAGGATCGAGGCTTTATTGTTTGCCGCCGATCGGCCGCTCTCCGATTCGCGTATCGCAGATTTACTCGGCGTTTCTGGCAAGAGCAAATCAACCACGCAAATTCGAGACGCTGTTGAAGAGTTGAATGCCTCCTATCTCGCAACTGGCTGTGCATTCAAAGTTGAACAAGTTGCTGGCGGCAGACAAGTTCTGACCTTGCCAGCATTCGCTCCTGTTGTCGCACGATTGCGCGGCGAGAAGCAACAAACACGATTGACTCAGCCTGCGATTGAAACGCTGGCGATTGTCGCCTATCGACAACCGATTCAACGATCTGAAATTGAAGCGATTCGCGGAGTTGCATGCGGCGAAGTTTTGCGTGGGTTGCTCGAACGAAGACTTGTGCGCATTGTTGGTCGCGCGGAAGAACTTGGTCGACCAATGCTCTATGGAACAACGAGTGAATTCTTGAAGGTCTTCGGACTTTCGAGTTTGTCTGATCTTCCGCAGTCAAAAGAATTGCGAATCTGATTCAATGCGATCAGCGTCGTCGTCGTGATCGCACAATCGGCAGAAAACCAATCAATGCCAGCGATGCTGGTCCGGGAACGGCTTGGAATGAAAACGCGCTCGTGAAACTTGCTTCACCGCCAGCGGAGAGGCGAAGTGAGAAACGAATTGAGGCTCGATCCGTGACCGAATTCCCAATTGCAAGATTGCTGAAGCTGAAACTTCCTAGAGAGCTCACTTGGAAAGGTTGCGCAAAGAAGAGCGCATTATTGAGTTGTGTGTTGACTGTTGTGCCGTCAATTCCCGCACTCCACAGCGCGCCAGTACTGGTCAAACTTCCGAGCGATGCAGACCCGTTGACATATTGTCCGCCGACCGATCCAGCAGCAACCAAAGGTCCGGTTGCCGTTCCAAGCATCGCCACCGTGACGGCAAAGTCTTGCGCAGCAGATGTATTGTTTCGAATCACAATGTTTCCATTGGTGAATCCCGCTGAGGTTGTCGAATTCCATCCTTGAATATCGTTTGCCCAAGTCACCGAAGCATTTGTTCCAGTCCAACTGCCAGTGTTTGACCAAGCCGATGGCGTGATTTGAGTCGGAACATTCACCAGGGTTCCACTTCCAACTGATGATGTGACGCTGAACAATGCACCAGATGAATTAAATCCTGCGCTTGCTGCGCTGGAGATCAGGCACGCTATCCCTGTGATGAAGATGAAGTTGTTTTTATTTTTCACTTTGTTTCAGCTTCCTTTCGATTATGCCGTTCGTCGTCGTCCGCGTCGCGCGACCAATAAAGACAAGATCCCCATCGCCAACGCGCCTGGTGTTGGCACTGGATTCGCAACAAAGATGCTTGAAAACGAGACGGAGTCGCCTGCGCTCAATGTGAACGAATAGCGAATTCCAATTGTGCTGTTGATTGCGGGGCCGGCAAGTGGCGGGAATCCTTGTCCGAATGAACCGCCACTGAAGGAAGTTGTTCCAAACGCAGAGGAGACGGATTGATTTGCATTCGACATCAACGACTGCACAAACATCTCATCTGCAAGCGCTGTGTAGACCGCGCCACCATTTGTTGAAGTCATCGATGCAGATCCCGAACCATTTGAATCTGTCAGTGTTCCAGACATTTGTCCAGAGACAGTGCTTTGAGCGATCGCTGGAGAAATTGGAAGCGAAAAGTCAATGACATAACTTTTGCCGAAGGCAGTTTCATTCGTCAGAGAAAATGTTCCAATAATAAATGGATCTGGGTCGACTAAGTACGACCAACTCATCGACGTTCCATTGGTGTTCGAATGATTGCCTTGAAAAAACCACTCGGTTGCGGAAACTTGATTTACGCTTCCAAAGTTGCACGCTTCTCCGCCAGAAGCAACGCCGCTTTCAAAGACACGGAATTGAAAATCTGGGGGAGTGATGCTTGCTTGCGATTCAATAGTTGCAACTCCAAGTGACAACAAAGCCAAGGTGACTTTCATCTGATTTTTCAATTGCTTTTCCTTCTCAAGCCTTGAGGCTTGTATTGCTCCCTAACTACTCGGAAACCCTCGACCCTTGATCGAGATCCTGAAAAACAACTCGCAGGACAATTGAAATTACACCGATTCAAATCAAAAGCAAATTTTGTGGAATAGAATTTAGAGATACAAATTGAAGTGACAACACTGCAAACAAAATTGCTTACAGAACAAACTGTTGATTAAATTATTCGCCAATGCGATCAGCGTCGCCGTCGTGATCGCACAATTGGCAGAAAACCAATCAATGCCAGCGATGCTGGTCCGGGAACGGCTTGGAATGAAAACGCGCTTGTGAAACTTGCTTCACCTCCAGCGGAGAGGCGAAGTGAGAAACGAATTGAGGCCCGATCCGTGACTGAATTCCCAATTGCAAGATTGCTGAAGTTGAAACTTCCCAAAGAAATCACCTGGAAAGAAGGCGCAAAGAAGAGCGCATTATTGAGTTGTGTGTTGACTGTTGTGCCGTCAATTCCCGCACTCCATAGCGCGCCAGTACTGGTCAAACTTCCGAGCGATGCAGACCCGTTGACATATTGTCCGCCGACCGATCCAGCAGCAACCAAAGGCCCGGTTGCCGTTCCAAGCATCGCCACCGTGACGGCAAAGTCTTGCGCAGCAGATGTATTGTTTCGAATCACAATGTTTCCATTGGTGAATCCCGCCGAGGTTGTCGAATTCCATCCTTGAATATCGTTTGCCCAAGTCACCGAAGCATTTGTTCCAGTCCAACTGCCAGTGTTTGACCAAGCCGATGGCGTGATTTGAGTCGGAACATTCACCAGGGTTCCACTCCCAGCTGATGATGTGACGCTGAACAATGCACCAGATGAATTAAATCCTGCGCTTGCTGCGCTGGAGATCAGGCACACAAATAGGCACTCAAGTCCAACGATAAAACATGTTTTATTTAAAGCCATTATTTTCAACCCTTTCCATCTATAAACAAACCCAATCCCATTCCCCGAGAAAAATTAATTCATTCAATCAGCGCGTCGTCGCCCGCGTCGCGCAACGAATCCAGACATGAGTCCCATCGCCAACGCGCCTGGCGTTGGCACGGGATTCGCGACAAAGATGCTTGAAAACGAAACGGAGTCGCCTGCGCTCAATGTGAACGAAAAGCGAATTCCAATTGTGCTGTTGATTGCGGGGCCGGCGAGTGGGGGCAATCCTTGTCCGAATGAACCGCCACTGAAGGAAGTTGTTCCAAACGCAGAGGAGACGGTTTGATTTGCATTCGACATCAGCGACTGCACAAACATCTCATCCGCAAGCGCTGTGTAGACCGCGCCACCATTTGTTGAAGTCATCGATGCAGATCCTGAGCCATTTGAATCTGTCAGTGTCCCAGACATTTGTCCAGAGACAGTGCTTTGGGCGATCGCTGGAGAAATTGGAAGCGAAAAGTCAACGACATAACTTTTGCCGAAGGCAGTTTCATTTGTCAGAGAAAATGTTCCAGTAATAAATGGATCTGGGTCGACCAAGTACGACCAACTCATCGATGTTCCACTGGTGTTCGAATGATTGCCTTGAAAGAACCACTCGGTTGCAGACACTCGATTGACAGTTCCAAAGTTGCATGCTTCTCCGCCAGAAGCAACACCGCTTTCAAAGACACGGAACAAAAATCCTGGTGGAGTAAAATCTGCTCGTGACTCAAGAGTTACAAAGCCCAAAGAAAATAAAGCACAAAC
>CAJCCX010000065.1 GCA_903961015.1 uncultured bacterium | reverse complement strand
TTCTGTCGATCGCCAAGCCAAGAGATCTATCAGTTTTATATCGAAAAAGTTCCATGCATCTTCAACGCAGACTGCGACAGCGACTGCGATGCAGACGGACTTCCAGATGACTATGAAATCACAGCAGGACTTGATTCTGACTGCAACGCCAATGGCACTCCAGATTCGTGTGAGTTTCCTGCAGGCGGAACACCTGACTGTGACCGAAACGGAATCTATGACGTCTGCGACATCGCTGGCGGCGCACCAGATTGCAATCTCAACGGCGTGCTCGATTCTTGCGAAGCAGACTGTGACAACGATGGCATTCCAAACGCGTGCGAGATCACAGGCGGAGCACCAGACTGCAACACAAACGGAATTCCAGACACTTGCGAGCCTGACTGCAATGGCGACGGCGTTATCGATGTTTGCGAAATCACCTCGGGTGCACCTGATTGCAATACCAACGGCATTCCAGATTCATGCGACATAACGCTGAATGGTTCGCTTGACTTCAACCTCGACGGCATCATCGACAGTTGCCAACCAGCAATGCAGTTCGCAGGACTGCAACTGGAAATCGTTCCCATCGTCAATCGCGGAACAGATGATCTCTTCCCAGCGGGCGCGGTCTGTTACAGGCTCTACGCAACAACCGTCAACACAAACACTGCGGTCATTGGGATGTACGGCAACTCCGCTAATCCGATGGTCATCAATGCTGTTGGCGGTTTCTGGCAGAGCCCGTATGGCGGCGATTTGGCTGCAGAGATTCCATGCGATCTATCTTCAGCACTTCCGACTGCGAAGTATGACAGTTGGTTTACGATTGGACTTCCTTGTGCAGCTGCCAATCTTGCGCAGAACGGAAGCCTCGACCTGACTGGCTTCAATAGCGGCGGTGGAATCAATGACAACGACGGAATCATCTTTGTCACTCCCAACGCGCCACAGGGAATCGCTGGAAATTCAAAGAGAGTTCTGCTTGCACAGCTGACGACCAAGTCCGCAGTTTTCCCAACAGGATTTGTCGACATCTTGGGCCGCGCGGGTGGAAGCACGGCATCTTGGATCGCCAGCCATCAACAAATTCCTGCGCCAGCGCTTGTCGATTGCAATAACAATGGAGAGCACGATGCGTTTGATATTGCACTGGGAGTATCGCTGGATTGCGATCAAAGCGGCGTTCCAGACACGTGCGAATATCCAAGCGCAAGCACGGATTGCAACAGCAACGGTATCGCAGATCTGTGCGACACCATCAGCGGATTCAGTTCTGACAAGAACGGAAACCATGTTCCTGACGAATGTGAATGCAGTGGAGACGTCGATGGAAATGGACATACCGATGTGGATGATCTCATCGATGTCCTTGTTGCTTGGGGCGATACTTCATATGGTCCAGCAGATCTGAACCAAGACGGAATCGTGGATTCGCAAGATCTTTTGTTGGTGATGGTCGGATGGGGCAATTGCCTCTAAATCCCCTTTCCACAATTGAGGAACACCCACATGATCAAACCACACACCACATTTCCACGACTTGCCAGTTCCTGTGCGATCATCGTCGCCATGGGATCAATATCGTTGTTGGCGCATGCAGATGGTCCGACAGTTGCACCAGACAGAAACCTAGGTGCAAGCGATGCGTTGCCGTATGACGGTCTGGGATACGGACTCGCAATTGACGGGAGTCGAATGCTCGTCGGCGCCCGAGGAAGCGACAGCGTTGCACTCAACGGCGGCGTGATTTACACATACGCGCGTAGTACAAGCGGATGGACTCAATCGTCGAAAATCATTTTCCCGACAGCAGCGATTGACGATCAAATCGGAACGTCACTCGCAATGAGTGGAACGGTCGGAATTGCAGGCGCACCAAATCGAGGTCTAAGTGGCGCAGCATTTCCACTTCGCTTCGATGGCGGCGCTTGGTTTCCAACTGCCGAATTGACTGATTCGACCGCAGGGACGAATGCGAATTTTGGTGCATCAGTTGCCGCAAGTAGCAGCCGAATTGTCGTGGGTGCACCCAATAGTTCCGAAGGCGTCGGCGCAGGCGCAGGAAGAGTTCGAATCTTTGACCTCAGCGGTGTGCAGTGGATTGTTGGGCAATTGCTGCGAGCGCCATACATGGATCCAAATGATCAATTTGGATTTGCGATTGCGATCGATGGCGATTGGCTTGCCATCAGCGCGCCAGGCGATGATGATCGTGCGATCAACTCCGGCGCGGTGTATGTCTATCGATATGTTGCAGGATCATTTGCGCTCGCCCACAAACTCTTTGCGCCAACTTCGATCGCCGAGGATTCTTTCGGCCAGAGCGTTGCGTTCAAGAATGGACTGCTCGTTGTCGGAGCATCACGCCGCGACGATGCTGGACTAGGAGCTGGTGCGGCGTATGTTTTTCAGGTTCCACTGAATGGCGCTGCGGTCACACTCGTTCGTACCCTGCTTCCACCGGTTGGATCCGTTGATGCAGAATTTGGATTCGCCGTCGCCACCGATGGCGTCAGCATTGTTGTTGGCGCACCTGGATTTGAAGTTGAGGGTTCTCTCCGCGGTGGCGCGTGGATCTACTTCAATCCATCTTCTCAGAGCAGCGCCGTTATGGCACGATCTCCAGTAGGGATGCAATTGCTTGGCACTCGAGTTGCGATCACCTCGTCGGATGTCTTTGCTTCCGCTCCAGCGACGAACAATGGCACGACTCCTAGTGCTGGACTGATTTCAATTCTTGATCGCACGCGTGATTGCAACGCGAACAGCGTGCCAGATTCCATTGATATCGGAGCAGGAACTGTCCTCGACTTGAACGGTGATGGCACGCCCGACCAATGCCAATGCTTGGTTGATCTCAACGGAGATAATGTCGTCAATGGGATTGAGCTTGCAATCCTTCTCGCAAAT
>CAJCCX010000064.1 GCA_903961015.1 uncultured bacterium | reverse complement strand
ATTCAAAGCCAGATTCGCCTGCCAAGCAAGCCGAACCGAAACCAGTTGTGCCTGCGCCAACCCCAGATGAAACGACGATGAAGCTTGAGAGCGATTCATTTGTAAATGAAACTGCGTTTCCAAAAGAGTTCACGGAAGATGGCGAAGGAAATTCTCCCGCATTGAAATGGAAAGATGCACCGAAAGGAACGGTCAGTTTCGCAATCATGATGGATGATCCGAATGCGCGTGGATTTGTGCACTGGACGATTTGGGGAATTCCTGCGACGCAGAACATGTTGCCTGCCAAGATGCCGCGCGATCTGGAATTGAAGGATCCCAAGGGCGCATGTCAGGGAGTGACATCATGGGGTGCGGAGCGTCCGGGATATTGGGGATCTGCGCCACCTAAAGGAAGTGGTGTTCATAAATACACATTCACTCTTTATGCGCTTGATGAGAATTTGACATTAGAACCTGGTGCGAATGCGAAGAAATTCAAGAAGGCGATTGAAGGTCATGTGTTGGCGAAGACAAAACTTGTAGGTTTGTACGAACGCAAATGATTCCAAGAATGGAAAGGTGTCAATATGGAAGATTCTGTCAGTTATGGATTCGCAGTGATGGTTGGATTCGCATTGAGTGCCGCGTGCGGAATGCGCATTTTCGCGCCGCTGGCAGTCGTGTCGATTGCGACGCACTTTGGTTGGGTTGATCCAGGAAGTGGATTTGCGTGGATCGGCTCGATGCCTGCGATGGTTTGTTTTGTATTTGCATGCGTGATTGAAATTTTGGGAATGATGATTCCGTGGCTCGATCATGTACTTGATGTTGCGGGAGCGCCTGTGGCGGCGGTGGCCGGAACCGTGGTGATGGCATCGCAACTTGCAGGTGCGACTGGGATCGATACCAGCGCAGTGCCGCAGTGGGTGACGTGGGCACTCGCAGCGGTTGTCGGCGGCGGCGTCGCGACAGGAGTTCATGCAGCTGCTGGAACTTTGCGCGTGGGATCGACTGCGGTCAGCGGCGGATTGTTGAATCCACTCTTTGCAATTTTCGAAACGCTTTCTAGTTTTGTTCTTGCGGGATTCGCAGTCTTGTTGCCGATTGTCGCTGTGGTCGTATCGATCATTTTTGTTGTTTCGCTTGGGGCGATTGCGATTGCTGTGTTTCAATGGCGCAAGCGGCGTGGAACTGTGAAAGCTTCTGTTGCGACGGCGGGCTAGGAGAGAGCGCTGAAAATCCGAGGGGTTCTCACTCAAAAGAAATTCGGGCATGTTTCCAGAGAGAGACTTGGCGTGCTTCTATGTTCCCCGCGCAACCGACGGATGCGTCATCCGTTTGTCGCGCGCTCGGTGCCGCGTGCAGGTTGCAAATGTTGCACCGCAAGTGAGGAACAATGGAAAAATACTGGAAGTCGAGTTATGGAATTGTTTGTGGTTTGATTTCGATATCAGCATCGTGTTCAACATCGTTTGCTGCGATGACATTCGGCGGGTGGAATTTTAATGGGGCAGTGGGCACAAGTGCACCGTCGACAGGAAAAGGGACGGCAATCACAATTGGAGGTGTGTCTGCGAATTTTTCCGCAGGCGATCCTGCGGATGATCAGACGACAGTTCCTGCGGAGAATAAAGGTTGGAATCTCGCCAGCTTTGCATCACAAGGAACTGCAAGCGGCGAACGAGGAGTCGTTTTTCAATGTTCGACCGTGGGTTTCGAATCTGCAGCGGTGACTTGGCACGAAAGACATTCCAATTCGGCAAGTCGCTTCGTTCAGTTTCAGTATGCACTTGATGGTTCCACATTCACGAGCGAAGGCATCGCGAATGGTGGCATCTTCGAAGCAACACTCGGTGGCGATGTATGGCAGACAGAGCGAAGAGTGGATCTTGGTTCGATTCAGGGGGTAGCGGGAAATGGAAAGTTCGCAGTTCGGATCGTCAGCATCTTCGCTCCAAATACGAGCGCATACGCTCCGACAAGTTTGACGGCGAATTATTCGCCAAGCGGTACCGTCCGATTTGATTTGGTGACTTTTCAGGGTGTTCCAGTGCCTGCGCCAGCGGCGATCGCGCTTGGAATTGCAGGCGCTGCGGCGGTGGGAATGGGGAGTCGACGAAGAGATTGATGTGCAAGAACTCTCATGGATGCTCTACGATGGGTGGGGTGCGGGGGACATTGCGTCCCCCGTTCCACCCACGCCAGCTTTTTATTCAGCCAGAGGAGTAGAGAATGAATACGAGAGCATCCCAATCTGTTTGGTCGCGAATTTCAGGAATTAAGTTTTCCATGCGGGGGCTTTCTTTGCGGAGTTTTTCGCTTCGGAGTATTTCGCTGCTTGCGATCACTGCGACTGCACTTGCGCAAAATCCACCAGCCAATCCTGTTCCAGCAGTTGGAACAAGCGGAGTTTCTATAGGTATCGGAAAAGTCGCTCTCGGTATCGGAACAGTCGAGGTGATTCCTGCGCTGAAGGTCACTCTTGCCACGCGCGGTGCAGAACAAGCTATCGAACTCGATCGAGTTCAACAATCGTTGGATGGTCAATTGACTGCTGCATTTGGAGCGACTGGGAAATTCGATGTCATCGCTCGCAGTGACTGGCCGCAGATTCTGCGCGAGCAAGATTTCACAACTGGCGGCAATGTGAATGGGATGGATCCGCAGGCTGCAAAAAGTTTTATGTTGAAGGGAATTCGTTGGATCGTCATCCCCCAAATCGCTGACTTTCAGGATTACATCGAGACTGGTGTCTTCGAGGGACTTGGTCAGAAGTTGACTCGGCGAATTGTGAAGCTGGCGCTTGTCACCAAGATTTATGACACGACAACTGGACGATTGATTGAGAGCGTCAATTCGAAATACGACGATCAGAAAATTATCAATGATCCGACGAACTCAGCAGTTCAGGGCGGTCGTTTCACTGATTCGATGATCTTGGATATCGCCAGATTGACAGGCGAGCAGGTTGCCAACGACATCGTTGATCGACTGATGCCAGCGAAAATTTTGGCGATCACAGATCGAGTTGCGACCATCAGTCGTGGCGCAGGTGCAGGTGTTTCGACTGGACAAGTCTGGCAAGTTTTCGCGCTTGGCCAAGCGTTGACCGATCCTGATACTGGCGAATCGCTGGGCGCGGAAGAAGTTCCCGTTGGATGGATGCAGATTCAAACAGCGGATGCACGCGTCTCGCGCGGCGGACTCTGCGGCGATGACTTCGGTGTCGCCACTGGATGCATTGTGAGAAAATCAACAAAGACTGCGTGTCCAACATCGGCATCACCTGGTGCACTTCGGGACGTGAGCACGCCGTCGCAAGTGACGCCCGCGGCTGGTGCAGCGAGCGCGACTGGTGCGGCGCCCGCGACAAGTGGCGCCGCGAACGGAACAGTGGGTGGCGCAGCGAGCGCGGGTGGTGCAGCATCTGCACAAGCAATTCCGCAGCGTTACTCCGCGGCGATCTTTGTCAAGAATCGACCAGCGGATGTTTCTCCAGAGAAGGTGATGGTCTTGGAGGATTACATCGCAGCGCAAGTCGACAAGTTTTGTTTTACGACGGTGAGTCGTGAAGACACCCTCAATGCAGTCGCTCGGTTTGCAACAGCAGGTGCAAATGTCGGGACGAATGTTGATCCGTCAAAGGATCTCGACCGAATCTTGTCTGACGAAACTTCTGCGCTGCGATTGGCTCAGCAAATGGGTGTGGATTACATTCTCATTGCGTCGATTACCGCATATATAAATGATCGACAACAGACAGAAGCGTATGGCGCCACCACCGATGTTCGTTCTGCGCAACTTGATGTGACATATCGCTTACTTGGACGTGTTCAAGGACAGGTCATTACAAGCGACTCTGTCACTGCGACGGAAAAAGTTCGGCAGTCTCCAAACTTGAAACAGGAACGCGATCTGATTGATGTGGTCATCCGTCGCTGCGCTCAAGAAATCGGTGAAAGTGTTGGCAAGCGCTGTTCTGAAGCGACCGTGACTGCTCCGAGCACACTGCCAGCCGAAGTCCCATTTCGAATTGTCTGCACGATGCAGGACATGACCATTCCCGGAGTTGTGACGGATGCGGCGACTGGACGATATGTGGTCAGCGGCGTCAATTGGAATTTGCTGCCGACAAATGCTGCAGTCGAGATTGATGGGCTTGTCGTTGGGAACGCACCTGAAATGCTTAATGTTTTTCCTGGGTTGCACAAAGTCAGCATCACTTGCGAAGGATTTCGCCCATGGAATCGCACGATCAATGTCCGCCCAGGGATGAGCTTGAGTGTTCCATTGCAACTGACCGACGAGGGACTGATTCGCTGGCGAAGTCAGTTGGCGTTCATGCAGAGTTTGACTGAGAGACAACAACTCGTCGATGCCGAAGTAGATCGCATTCGTGCGGCGGCGGAATACATTCGCAATTCACGCATGGTGCTGGATATTCAGGACTCGACAAAGATCAACACGAATCAAGCTCCAACGTATCTCATTCCAAATTGGTGGCCAAGCGGTTCGTTTGGGAATCAGCCTGGTGGCAACGGCATTCTTCCGCAGCAACCGCAAGTCCCCGTTCCCGCAGTTCCGTAAACGGTGATGGGAATCAAATGCTCAAGTTTGATTTTTTCAGTCACGAGCATTTCGATCGTGCTCTTGAGTGGTTGTAGCCACAATAGTCGGATCAAAGAAGTGACCGAAGCGTATAACGCCGGCGATTTTTCCAAGGCGGCAGTGGCGATGAAGCCAGTGTGGGAGAAGTATCACGAAGATGATGTTGATGCAGTGATCTTCGATCTTGAAGAAGGATCGGTCAGTAGAGCAGCGGGGGAGTTTGTCACGAGCATCACAGCATTCAACGAAGCATGGGATCGAATGTCGCCGTATTACGACTCGGCGGCAGAGACGAAGGTCACCGAAGAAGTCGCATCTGCTTTTACCAATCAGGTGGTTCGAACATATCGGGGAACGACATATGACCGGATTATGTCGAGCACATATCAAGCGCTGAATTATCTTGACACGAATCAGGCGGAGAAGGCTGGGGTCGAATTCGTGCGTGCGCGAAATTGGCAAGTCGATGCAGTTGATCGCGAGCGCAAGCGCATCGATGATGAAAACGAAGCGTGGAAGTCGCAGAATTCTAAGGGTTCTGCGGGATATGACCCGGACAAGACTTTGAAAAGTCCAACATTTCAAGCACAGATGAACGAACTCTATGGTCCGATGAGCAGATTTCAGGGATATGCGGATTATGAAATCCCCGCGGCAACATGGATGCGTGGAGTTTTCTATTTTGCGCGCGGCGAGCCGAGTGATTTCGAACAGGCGCGTCAATGCTTTGTTCGTGTTGCGGGAATGCTTGGTGAGACCAATGGATTGCCTGCGCTTGCTGATGCGCAACTTGCAGAAAATGTGACGGCCGGCAAGCCAGGTTCGCGATTGTGCTATGTCATTTTGGAAAGCGGATTGGCGCCGAGTCGCCGCGAAATTCGGCTGGACATTCCGATTTTTCTCGCGGATGTTCCATATGTCGGTGCAGCATTTCCAGCGCTGGTGTATCACGAGAACGCGGTCACTGGATTCACTGCGACCCATGGCAGCGATTCGTGTGAATCCAAATTGTTGACAGATATGGATGCAGTTGTCACGCAAGATTTTCAGAACCGCCTTGGTGGAATCATCGTCGCAACGCTGATTTCGAGCGCGACCAAAGCTGCCGCAACTTATGGCATGAAGCAAGCGATGGGGGACTGGGGCGCAGTCGCAGGAGTCATTTATCAAGTCGCCATGAATAGCGCAGATTTGCGCACATGGACCACGTTGCCGAAAGCGTTCTATTACGGGCGCCTTGTTCTTCCTGAGTCTGCGAAAGACGGCTCAATTGGAGAAGTCACAATCACCCTATCTGACGGCAGAAAAGTCGGTCCGTTGATTCTTGGCCCCGAACCGATATCAGTGGTCTACATTAAGTCAGTTGCGGCGGGCACTCCGCCTGCCGCTCGAATGATTGGAATACCGCAAAAATGAATTCACATCAAAAAACTTTTCTTGTTCGCAATCGCCGCAGTTTAATGATGATCGCGATTGCACTTGGCGCATTTGCATTGCTTGGAGGATGCAACTTGACGAATACGGTTCGCCCCAATCGTGCGGCAGATGGTGCGATCGCTGGCGTTTCTCAGAGTGCGCCGAATTGGTGGCTTCAATCGAAAGCAAATGTTGTCGACGCACGCGAGAGCGTTGTCAACAGCGACACGAAGAAAGTGCAAGTTTCGATTTTTTCTTCACAGACCCAGCAGCAGCGCTTCTCTTACAAATTTGAGTGGTTTGATAAAGATGGAATGAAAGTTGGTGGGATGGATTCTTGGGAAAGCGTGATGATTCTGCCACAACAGACGATCGTGGTCGGAGCAACCGCGCCGAGTCCCAAGGTGTCTGATTGGATCCTGCAGATTTCTGACACGAACTATCCTTGGTATTCCAGCGCGCCTTAAGCCTTATGATTTCTAGTACGTAAAATTACTTTGGAGATTGATTATGAAAAATGAAAAAAGTTTGACAGTTCGAAATTTCGCATTCGCCACAACAATGACAGCACTTTCGATCACAGTTGGTTGTACGCCGACGCAATATGTTGATTCCAAAGGCACCAATCTCGTTGTCAGTATGAATAAAGTCAACATTCAGGATTTCGAGAAGGCAAGCGAAGCTCTCGTCGCAAGCATGGTTGAAAGTGGGGTGCTTTCGCAGGCGCCGAACCAGCCTGTGGCACTTTCCATTTCTCGAGTCACCAATGACACAAGCGATCAATTCGATACAGATCAGTTGATGAAAAAAATTCGCATTTCGCTTTTGCAAACAGGCAAGGTTCAGGTGACTCAAGCTGTCGGGCTTGGCGGCAAAGTGGAAGATCCAATGGCGAAAGAAACATATGAAGCAAAGCGCTTCTTGGCTGGAGAATCTCAGACACCAGTGGATCTGCCTTACTTCACAATCTCTGCCAAGATTTTAGAAAATTCAACTTCTGCAGGCAGCACCAAGCAAGTTTCGTACATCTTCCAAATGTCTTTGGCCAATACGACATCAGGTCGATTAGTGTGGGAAGGTGAAAAGACGATCACCAAGCAAGGCGAGAAGAACGCAATCGGATTCTGATCATTCGACTGTTTTAAAATTATGGGTTGCTGGGTGGAGTTGGCGCAGGTTGAGTTTGCGCAGGTTGAGTTGTTGCAGGAGTTGGAGTTGCTGCAGCGCCACTTTGTTGCTGCTGCTTCTTGGCGTCATCGCTATCCATGAGATTGCCCACAACAGCGCCACCAATCGCTCCAGCTCCAGCACCGATAGCCGCTCCTTCCCAACCACCAACGAGACCGCCCACGAGCGCGCCTCCGCCTGCGCCGACCAAGGCGCCAGACTCGGTTTTATTTGCACAACCTCCAAGGACCAGCCCCGAGAGTGTGACAACGATTAGAAATTTATTCATTCGGTTAATCGTACAAGATCACGGCGAAGAAACGGTCACCAAAGTCGTTCGGACTTCGATCGGCGTTGCATTGGGCTGACTTCGTTTTCCCAATAAAAATGAAAGGTTTTCTTTTCCAGCCTTCAGCGAAGAAAATTTGAAGACTCGCGTTTCTGCGGTTCCAGTTCCAAGCCCAAGATTTGTTTGTGTTGTCTCTCCGCCGGGAGTAAGAAAATTTGGAAGGGGATTCTGAACACGCCAAATCAGATCTTGGCCATAATCAGTGGTAAGAATCACGACAAGGCTTTGTCCAACTTTCAATTCGGTCGTCTTTGGAAAAAGCCGCGCTTCATTCTTCGCTGCAGAACTATTGTCTGGTAAATCTTTTGAACGCGGATCATTTGGAGTCGAAACTTTATTTATGAGAGGGGTAGTTGGTTTGGTCTCGCAGGCAATCAATAACAGAGCCCCGATGCAAAGCACAAATGTTTTCCGCGTGTATTGAAGGCTGAACATTGCTGATGATTCTTGGGCGATTACGCTTTCAATGCGGCGAGTGCATCCGCCATCGTCGTATGAATCGAAACCAACTTCTGAATTCCCGAAATGTGAATTGTCTCCAGGATCTCAGGACGTGGCACATACACCGCAATTCGACCACCATTCTCGACTGCGGAGCGATGCGTCATCACGAGGGCGCGCAACCCAGAACTGCCAAGAACTGTTGTTCTCGAGCAATCGAGAAGAATGCGCGAATGTTTCTCTGCAGCATTTGTGAAAACAGATTGCGCTCTCTCGGCTGTTAGAGAATCGAGGTGGCCATCGATTGAAATGATGCAAATACCTTCGCTTTCACTTTCGCTGATTTTCAATGGTGATTCGTTCGTGGTCATGTTGGGTTTGCACGCTAGTCCACATTTGATTGAGGTGCAATCGTTCGTGTTGACCTGACTGCAGCAAGATCAACAAAATCACAGAAGACTGCCAGCAGAATGAGATAGTTCGCTAATAAATGGGAAATAATACGCAAGAAATTTGACCACGAAATCCACGGATGTTGTCCATCTGGTCCAAGAAGTGGTCGCCCTTCGACACTCGTCGCAATCAATGTCCACACGATCCCAACAGACATCATTAAAATTCCAAGCAGTCGAATCCACCGAACAGGAATCATCTGGCGATCATATTCATCACGCGCAAGGGGAGAAATGACAGTCGAAGCACGAATGATGTATGGCAACTGCGCGACAACTGCTCCGATGCATGCAATTGGCAGTCCCCATCCTGTTGTCATATGCACGGTCATCAATCCAAAGCATCCGATTGCCGCCAAATTGATTGGCACGAGGAGCACGACCACGAGTCCTGCACTGGAAGTTTGTGGCGACGCTTCTTTGACGATTCGCGCGCCGCGAAAAAGTCCTGCAAGCAGTGAATAGACAGGGATGAGCAATGATGCGCCGATGGTGAGTGCGTAATCCAACTCTGCCATTTGCGTATCGGACTTCAGCATGATGCTTGCAGGAAACATGCAGAGAAGAAATGGAGACGAGAGATAGACCGCTGCGCCGCAGAGCATCACTCCACGCCACCGCATGAGTCCAGTCCATGCCAATCCACCCAGTGCCGTGGTCACGATTGCCAGAGATGTCGCAATCAAAGGAAGGATGATTCGAATTTTGTGGCCCAAATCGCTGTAACGAAAACCAGCGTTCCATTCGGCTGAATGTGCCAACAGATTGATTGTTCCAGAAATGCACAGTGCGCCGAAAGCCGTCCACAACGCGCTGCGTCTCCACGCGAGTAAATCTTGTTGAGCTCGATTGGTGATTCCTTTGCTCTTGAGGATCTCGCGCTCGTTATTTGTCGCAACTCCGCGGTGAAAATTTGGGAAGAATGTTCTCAGCACAGCAGCGAGAGTAGCGGAATCGAATTGATGTGAGGGTGATCGTCAGCGATTCGAAGTGGGTGGGTGCGCATCCACCGCAATTCGAAATCCAAATGGAGAGTTGCGTGTGCCAGCAGAAACGCCACTGCGAAAATCGCAGGTTGTTGCTGCGACCCCATCGCACCATGCGCCACCGCGCACGACACGTGCAATCGGTCCACTTGTTTGCGGATCAATCCACGCATCTTCGCACCACTCCCAAACATTGCCAAAGAGATCGTGAAATCCAAATTCATTTGGTGCTTTGGTCGCGACTTGATGGGAGATATTGTTCGCCCACGGAGTCAACCACGCGCTGCGCTCGATTGTTGCGGCGTCGATTGAAAGCACATTTGTTTTACTGCATGATGCTTCCAACCACTCGGATTCGCGGGGTAATCGATAGCCGTGACTGGTGGTGATTTCGGCACGGGCGCTGTCGATGCACCCTTGCGAGTCTCGAACAATTCCATGCAACAAATATCTTGGCGGTAATCCTTCAATTTGGGAAAGGGCGTTGCAGAACTCGGCGGCGTCGTACCAAGAGATCGAGTCCGCGGGTCGTTCGAGGTTTGGATCGATCACAGCGAACGCAGTCGGATTCCTTTTCAGAATCGCAGCAAACTGCCTCTGCGTGATTTCTGTTTTCGCTAAACGGAATGCGCTGCTTGATTCGACGGGCAGCATCTCAATGCCAATTGACTTTGCAGCAGCGCCTTCGCAAAATTTCTCGATCGAAGTCGGCGCGACAGGTTGAATAGGCGTGCCAGCGACGGAAGCATTGTCCATAATTGGAACTGCAGTCAACAGGACTGCAACTGGAGCAGAGCGACGCGCCCGCGCATCATCGTCATATTTCACAGCGAAGTGAATACGGTCGCCCGCTTCAAGTAACAGTGGTTTTTTCATTACATATCCACGGTCTAAGATGGGCAAATAGCGGGGGATGTTGAGCAAATATTTTTTTGCGCCTGATTCTGAAATGACGTGAATCTCAACGCTCCTTGCGCGCATGTCGGGGCGAATAACGATGGCGATGAGATCGAGTGGCTCACTCAACGCTTCTGTGGTGACTGAAACAATCTGATTTGTGCGCTGCGCTGGCGCGCTTCGATCTGGAATGACAGAAAAATCTTTAACGATGCGATCCGTTTCAAGCGCAGGGATCATTTGAAAAATTGCGCCTGCGGATTCT
>CAJCCX010000063.1 GCA_903961015.1 uncultured bacterium | reverse complement strand
GCTTTGTCGACAAGACTTTCGACGATCTGAAGGTCGGCAAGCATCAGTTCGGTCTCGATGGTTCCAATGTCCCGAATGGGATCGACGGTTCCGTCGACGTGCATGACATCGGGATCGCTGAAACATCGAACAACATGCAAGATCGCATCCACTTCTCGAATATGCGAAAGGAACTTGTTTCCAAGGCCTTCGCCTTCACTTGCGCCTTTGACCAGTCCGGCGATATCCACCAACCGTAGGGCGGCGGGCAGGATCTTTTGGCAAGGAATGAAAGCGTTGATCTGTGCAAGTCGCGGGTCGGGAACCGAGACGATTCCGACGTTGGGTTCGATCGTGCAGAAGGGATAATTTGCCGCCGCCGCACCTGCCGAAGTCAGGGCGTTGAAGAGCGTGCTTTTTCCGACGTTAGGTAATCCGACAATGCCACATTCCATAAGGAGAGGGATACTAACAATCTTCTCGTTCGCTACACTTTTGCTACTGCCGCATGGACGCGGTAGTCAGAACCGACATCCAGGACAGTCATGGAGGACTGATTGGCATACAAGAGTGCTCAGAGAGACTTAAGAAAGAGATTTTTTATTCTGTTTGCGCTGATGCTTGGGGCATCATGCGTACTTGCTATTCGATTGTTCACCTTGACGGTCGTTCAAGGGAGTGCATTGTCGCAGGCTGCAGAAGAGCGACTCGATATCGAAAAATTATTGCCGACATGGCGTGGAAAACTTCTCGATCGCAAGGGGAGAGTGCTGTCAGAAGATGTGCCGAGTTATGACGTCGCGGTGAGTTACGCCTTGGCGAAAGGCACGTGGGCTAAAGAGCGTGCGGAAGCGGCGGTGCGTGCAACTGCAGGAAGTGGATGGCGCAAACTCAAGCAGCCCCAGCGCGACGAAAGAATTGCAGAGTCCTTGCCGCAGTGGGAGGAACAGCAGGGGTTGCTTCTGAAAATTCTTGCGACGCGCTCTGGACTTTCGCAAGGGGAATTCGAGAAGAATCTGAATGCAATTGCAACGCGCATTGATGAGCAAGCCTCTGCAGTTTTTCGCCGACAAATCGCAACCCGTCGTGCGCGCGGCCAATCATTGGATGTCACGCAAGAACCGATTCGTGAAATGCATGAGATGCATGTGGTCTTTCGCGATGTTGCAAATGAGACAGTCTTTGAAATGCGCAAGCTGTCGGATGCCTATCCAGGCGCGATCGAAATCATTGATGCGGTCCGAAGGCAAATGCCTTGGCAGAGTGCCGAAGTCGAAGTGCCACGAGCCAATCTGCCTCGACCAATTCGAACATCGATACCACTTGTCCTCAAGATGGATGGCGGACTTGATCAGCTTGTTGGATCGGTGCGTGATGAAGCATGGAAAGAGGATCTTGAACGCAGGCCGTTTGAACGAACGCTTGAAGATGGCACGACGGAGATCGATCTTGGTGGTTATCGCACAAGTCGTGACACGGTTGGTTCGCGTGGAATGGAGCAAAAATTCGAGGACGATTTGCGGGGAATTCGGGGGGAATCTGTCCGCAGGCTCGATTCTTCCAGAGAGGATCGAATCGAACCAATCCCTGGAAAAGATGTCACATTATCGATCGATGCACAATTGCAAATGCGAGTTCAGGCAGCGCTCGACCCACGCACTGGTTTGACATCGGTGCAATCATGGCACACGCACAGCGATGCGTTGAGCATCGGCGAAGCATTGCCTGCAGCTGCTGTGATCATTGATGTTTCAACAGGTGAAGTCTTGGCGGCCGCATCGACTCCGTTGCCTCAAGATCAAAAACGCAACGGAAGATCTTCGATGGCAAGTGAAACCGCGAGCATCAATCGTGCGATCGAAGCTGCATATCCACCAGGTTCACTTGTCAAGCCACTTGTTTATCTTGCGGCAGTCTCGGAAGGCGTCTTGCGCGAAGATGAAAAGATTGAGTGCAACGGGCATTTTTTCAAGGATCGCACAGATGCAGCACGCTGTTGGATTTACCGCGAGCGGTACAAGTTCACAACGCACACGATATTGACTGGTGGTCCACTTGGAGTTGAAGAAGCACTTGCGCGATCTTGCAATATCTATTTTTATACATTGGCGAATCGATTGGGAGCAGAGCGGCTCTGCGAGTGGTATCGACGATTCGGACTTGGAACGCTCGGTGGAACGATTCCTTCTGCGCAAGCGGCGGCATTGGTTGATTCCAGACACGATCAGTTTTCTGCGGTTTCACTGGGAATTGGGCAAGGTCCAATGACGGTCACTCCTTTGGAAATGGCGAATGCGTATGCCATATTGGCGCGCGGTGGATCGGTGCGATTACCGTCGTTTCTTGCGGGTGGAAACAAAACAAGTGCGATGTACACATTCTCTCCCACAGCGGTCTCGCGCGCTCTCGACGGGTTGCACCGAGTTGTTTCTGAAAGTTACGGCACTGGAAATCACATGGACTATGGAGATGGATCACACGATGCGATCATTGAAACTCCGGGAGTTCGCGTTTGGGCGAAAACTGGAACGGCCGAGGCGCCGCCTTTGAAAGTTGACCGCGACCAAGATGGTGTGATCGAGCGAACTGTGATCGATGCGGATCATGCGTGGTGCGCGGCGTTGGTCGCGAATCAAGGAGACACGACTCCGCGTTATGCCATCGCAGTTATCGTCGAACATGGCGGCGGTGGCGGCCGCACTGCGGGACCGGTGATGGGGGCGGTCATTCGAGCACTTGTGAGTGAGGGATATCTCATTGGCGATGGCACGCGTAACGCAAGAGAGCAAGTGAATGCGGGAGTAGTCCGATGAGTGGATTTGTTCGAGGACCAGCGCGTGCGACTCAGGCTGCGCCATATTTTCCTGTGATCTCGCAAATCCTCGGTCTTTCGTGGTGGAATGTTGGTTGGATTCCAGTCGTCGCATCGGCACTATTGACATGCATCGGCATCGTGGCGATCGGGACCACCGAACCAAACTTCGCGCTTCGGCAAGTGGCATATTCGGTTGTTGGCTTGATTGCCGCGGCGTTGATCGTCGTGCCGCTTCCAGCTTTGATTGAGCGATGGAGCCCCGTGGTTTTTCTGATCACACTTGGTTCGCTTGTGTTGCTGATTGCACCTGGGGTTCCCGAAGCGATCGTTCGAGCGCGCAATGGAAGTCGTTGCTGGATTGATTTGGGACCAATTGATGTTCAGCCAGCAGAGTTTGCAAAGATTGCATGGATTCTCGCAGGCGCATGGTGGCTTCGTCGTGCCGCAGATGTGCGAAGCCGTACTGGAGTGTTGTTGCCCATTGTGTTGACGGCAGTTCCAGTTCTGCTGATTCTCGTTCAACCAGACTTGGGAACAGCGTTGTTATTTTTTCCGACACTGCTTGCGATGTTGCTGACCCAAGGAGCTAGGCGATTGCACTTGGGAGCGGTTGTATTGAGCGCATCTTTATTGGCATCCGCGTCGTACCCAATGTTGAAGCCTCATCAGCGAGCGAGAATTGATTCACTCGTAGCGCAGTTGAAAGGCGATGATCGATACAACCGAACAATTGGATTTCAAGCTGATCGTGCACGCACTCTTGTGGGGGCCGGAGGATTCTTTGGAAATGGCGAGGAAAACTCGAAGAATCTTGTTCGATTCAATGCGCTCCCCGAAGAGCATAATGACATGATTTTCGCTGTGGTCGCGTGCCGATGGGGGTTGATGGGAGGGATGCTGGTGATTTTCTTGGAGGCGGCAATCGTCTTTGGCGCAATGTGGGTTGGTGTGACATCTCGCAACCCATTCGGTCGATTGGTTGGTACTGGCATTGGTGCGATGATTGGATTTCAAGCGTTCGTCAACATTGGAATGACGCTTGGAATTCTCCCGATCACTGGTTTGACACTTCCGTTTGTTTCATTTGGAGGTTCGAGTATCGTCGCATCATGGATTGCAATAGGAATTCTTTTTTCAGTGGCTGCTCGTGATGCGAAGGCAGGTGGCACAGTTGGTGGCAGCGCAGTCAGAGGGAATGGATGACGGATCCTGAAGTTCCAAACGAAGTGCCGGTCGAATCTCGTGGACCATCCGCCGAGTTCTTGCTTGCTATCAGCGATTATGGAATTGAGTTGGAAGCAAGTGAAGTCGACTTGATTTCAAAATATCTCGACCTCTTATATATCGCCAACGAAAAGATGAACCTGACTGGTGTGCGTGATCGCACTGCTGCATGGATGCGCCACATCTTTGACGCGTTAACACTCTTGCCAATTCTGCAGCAATCGCAAGCGCGCTCCGTGGTGGATGTTGGAAGTGGCGGTGGACTGCCTGGTCTGGTGCTTGCAATTGTGATGCCAGATTCTCAGGTCACTTTGATCGAATCCACTGGGAAAAAGGCTAAATTTCTGAAGGAGACAGTTGATCAGCTTGGACTGAACAATGTTCGCGTGCGTTCGGAGCGTGCAGAAATTCTCGGCGCAAAGGAGTTGCGCGAATGCAATGATGTTGTTGTCAGTCGCGCTGTATCTCGATTGCCCAGCCTCTTGGAATTCTGCCTCCCGATGGTGCGCTTGGGAGGTCACTTCGTTGCGATCAAGGGCGAGCAAGCTGCAGCCGAAGTTGCTGCGTCAGTGCATGCACTTGGAGAGTTGCGAGGCGTAGTCATTGATCAAGTCCGCACGCCGACGGGAACACTTGTTGTCGTGGAAAAAACAGGTCTCACTCCTAAGCGATATCCACGAGCTATAGGCGAACCCGAGCGTCAACCACTCTAAGCGCGACAGAATTCGAACTGCGGAAGCAGCCACAGACACAGCCACGGAAATGCAAAAGTGAGCAGCCGTGAAAAGTCCTCTCGGGGCTCAGACAGTCCTCGGCGACCGACACGATCTGATTTACGGAATTTTATTGCAAGTGCCGTCGGCCGCCTGCGGAACTCGCCCGAGAGAACTTTCCAACGGCTGGATACGCAAACGTAAGCGCGACAGAATCGAGCCACGGACATAGCCACAGACACAGCCACAGAATTCATAAGTGAGCAGCTGTGAAAAGTCCTCTCGGGGCTCAGGCAGTCCTCGGCGACCGACACGATCTGATTTACGGAATTTTATTGCAAGTGCCGTCGGCCGCCTGCGGAACTCGCCCGAGAGAACTTTCCAACGGCTGGG
>CAJCCX010000062.1 GCA_903961015.1 uncultured bacterium | reverse complement strand
TGGTTTGATGGAGGACAGTTTCCAGATTTCAAGGCGATCGGATTACCAACAGGATGGGAAGGCGGCAAGGAAGCGGAAGATGTTGTGAAGGGCGATGGCGGTGTGATCTTGGTCGGCGAAAATGGAATCATGTGGTTCCCAATCGAGCACGCATGGGCCCGGATCTTTGTTGATGGCAAGGTTGTCGAAATGAAACCAGAGGATTTGAAAAGTTCAAACCACTGGCACGATTGGATTGATGCATGCCTTGCCGGCAAGAAGGATGCGTGTGTTTCTCGATTCGAGAAAGCCGCACTCATGTGTGAAAGTCTTTCGATCGGCGCGATGAGTTCCTTGGATCCAGGCAAGACATTGATGTACGACGAGGCGACATGCACATTCAGCAATAGTCCAGTGGCAAGCGCAATGCTGAAGCGAACATACCGCAGTGGATGGAAAGTCGAAAACCTCTAATGCGCAAAGAACGAACGATGAACAATCATTCAAGCGCGACTCCAAAACATCAGCGTTGGATTCTTTTGTGCGCTCTGTCTTTGTTGATGACCACGAGCATGGTCTCAACTTCATGCGCAACGCGTCTCGCCTTGAAACTTTTAGGTCGCGAAGGTGACGCAGATCAAACTCATGCATTAAAAGAGTTGGCGATGTTTCACGCTCAGCCAGCGTTCATCGCACCGGGCCCCGCCTTTGATGCCAAGAAAAGCATGGCTGGGAAAAGTATTTACAGAATCGCTGGTCCAAGCAGTAATCCGTGGTATCAGCAGGGGTTCAACGGCATGATGAGCGCCGCCGAAAAAGTGGGATATCACTTTTCTGCGTGCAGTAGTGAGGGGCAACTTTCCCAATATCAACAATGTTTGGCTGAAGGCGTGAAGCAAAAGGCGTCATTGATTGATTTGTTCGCTGGGCCGAATCCAAATGATCTTGCGTCAGAAATAAGCGCGGCGAAATCTGCCGGGACTTTGGTTGCGGTAAGCCATAATTTTGGAATGGATGGAACGGTTTTAAATGTCAGCGCGAATTTCACAGTCGACTTTGGACTTGCGGCACGGTTACTTGCCGACTGGGTTATTTCTAAAGACATCGATGCACATGTGTTGGTGTTGGTGTCGGATGAACTTCCTTCAACGGCCGTTATGCGAGCTGGAATCACGTCCGAATTCATAAAGTATGGCGGCTCAAGTATCAAATATAAATTTGAGAATGTGTCTATTGCGCAGTGGAGCACTGGATTGAAGCCCGCTGTCGAGAAGGCGATTGCCGAGGATCCAGAACTGTCATACATCATTTGTATCTATGACAGCATGTCGGAGTTCGTGGTGCCAACTATTGCCGCCGCCAATTTGGACGGACAGATCAAGGTGATTGGTTTCAACGGAACCCCATTTGTGCTTGACATGATTCGCGCGGGCAAAGTCGAAATGACTATTGGCGAATGCCAGGAGTGGACAAGTTACGCAATCAGCGACGCAGAAATGCGCTTGATTGCTGGCATGGGCGCAGTGAAAAACATGCATATTCCGTTTCGCATTTTCAATAAGGATAATGCGGAAGATGCGGGCATTCCAGCAACATACGGCAAGGGTTACGGTGACACGTTCAAAGCCGACTATGCCAAGTTATGGGGACTTTGAAATGCGCGTTTTGGGACACGTTGTGATTCTTGTGAAAGTCGGGTTTCAAATTCTCAAGATGAAGCCAGTCACGACGTGACTGTGAATCCGAGCGTGCAATAAACGACGACTCGTTCTTCACTCCATGCTGATGCAACCAATTCAGCGCAGCGCTATCACGGTCTGGACTTCATCCGTGCATCGATGCTACTTCTTGGGGTGGTGCTTCATATCGCGGCATGTTTTGTCGAAGGGCCTGCGGGTGCAGACTGGCCATATCGCGATCCTAACACCACGCCTTGGGCAGGATTCATCGTGTTAGCGATTCATATTTTCCGTATGCCAGCCTTCTTTGTAATAGCTGGATTCTTCGCTGCTCTCATTGAAGATCGCAAGGGTTTGATCGCACTTGAGCGCAATCGATTTTTTCGCATCGCAATTCCACTTGGAGTGGGATGGGTTTTGATTTTTCCAATCGTCAACATAATTTTTCTAATTGGCATCGAGCGCGCGCTTGGTTCTGGTGCTCATACACAGACTGCTAATGTTGCAATTGCTGTTGAACCGAGTTCGAGTCCGTGGGCAAACCCGCAGCCCATTCATCTTTGGTTCTTGTACTACCTCTTGATGCTGTATGCGATCGCGGTGGTCATTATTCCATTGTGCAGATTCGCTCCGGCAAGCCTGCGCACGTTCGTAGCACAAGGCATTCATGCATTGATGCAAGGAAGACTGCGATTGCTTCGCATGCCAATTCTCGTCGCATTGACTTGGCTCGCAATGCTTCCGATGCAAATGCCATCGATCGATACTCCAAGCACTTTCATGCCGCTGTGGCATGTGCTGGTCTGTTATGGATTCTTTTTCGCAGTTGGCTGGACGATGTTTCTGGAGCGCGGGATGATCGAATCTTTGAAAGCATGGGCTGGAACACGCATGATTTGCGGAGTGATTGTGTTGGTCGTATCGCTGGCACTCGCAGCATCGTGGTTGAGATCGTTTCACAGCGGGAGTGACACCGCAAGCCCCACAATGCAGACACTCTTGTTCTGGTCGCAAGCGTCCATTGCATTAACAGTGTGGCTATTGATTTTCGGCGGAGTGGGACTTGCAGAGCGCATGCTGCAGCGACCCAACAGCATCGTGCGATACTTCTCCGACTCCTCATATTGGATCTACCTCGTTCACTTGCCGATCTGCGTCTTGGTTGTCATCGCACTTCGCGACTGGAACGCATCGGGAATGAGCAAGGTTTCGGCAGCGGTCGGTATTTCAATCGCCATATCGATACTCAGCTATGAAGCTGTTCGCGGAACAATGCCACAGCAGATGCGATAGCGCATTCGTTTTTTCACGCAACTCAATCGTCAATCACTCGTCGACAACAATGTCCACAATCTTGTCGCCGGCGACGATCTTGTCGACCACTTCAATACCCTTGGTCACTTTGCCAAAGCAAGTATGCACACGGTCGAGATGTGCCGTGTTTTTACGGCTGTGGCAAACAAAGAATTGCGAACCACCAGTGTTCTTGCCCGCGTGCGCCATCGAAAGCACGCCGCGATCGTGATGCTGATTTCCACCACTTGTTTCGCAATTGATCTTCCAACCCGGTCCGCCAGATCCGCTGCCAGTTGGGCAACCACCCTGAATAACAAAATCAGGAATGACTCGATGAAAGTTCAATCCTTTATAGAAGCCTTGCTTTGCGAGTTTGCGAAAATTAGCGACGGTATTTGGCGCGTCGGTGTCGAAGAACTCGACGACCATATCGCCCTTGGCGGTTTTGATGGTTGCTGTTGACATAAAATGAGTATAGGCAAATGCGGCAAATAGTCACATCCAACCGAGGTGTTCAGCGTGCCTAGACTTGCCAAGCCTTCAATGACCACAAACGAAACCCAAATCAATTCTTCTCCACTCATTCTTCTCACCGGCGCAAGCGGATATGTCGGCGGTCGACTTCTGCATTTGCTCGAAGCGGGTGGTTATCGCGTTCGATGTCTCGCTCGACGTCCTGAAGTTTTGAAGTCGAAGGTTGGTCCTTCAACTGAGGTCGTTGCAGGCGATGTCTTGAATGGACCAAGCCTCGACCTTGCTCTGCAAGGCGTTCGCATTGCGTATTATTTGGTTCACTCCATGGGATCGGATGATTCCTTCGAAGAAGCTGATCGCATTGCCGCGCAGAACTTCGGTCGAGCCGCGAAAGCAGCGGGTGTCGAGCGAATTGTTTATCTCGGCGGATTAGCCAGCGATACCGAAGAACTCTCGCCGCATCTTCGAAGTCGCCGTGAAGTTGGGCAGATTCTGCGCGAATCGACCGTGCCTGTGCTTGAATTTCGTGCGTCCATAATTATTGGTTCTGGCAGCTTGTCCTTCGAAATGATTCGATCACTCGTTGATCGCCTGCCGATCATGATCACTCCCAAGTGGGTCAAGATGCCCGCGCAACCGATCGCAATCGACGATGTGCTTGCATATTTGATGGCGGCGCTTACGTTGCCAGTCGAACAATGCCGCATCTACGAAATCGGTGGCGCAGATCAAATGTCATACGCAGACATCATGCGTGTCTATGCGCGCCAACGCGGAATGCGATGTCGCATGATTCCTGTGCCAGTGCTGACACCATTCTTGTCCAGTTTGTGGCTTGGTTTTATTACGCCGCTCTATGCCCGCATCGGACGCAAATTAGTTGCGAGCATCGTGCACTCGACGGTTGTTCGTGACAAGTCGGCGTTGACCGCATTCGCCATTCGACCGATCGGGCTGGAAACTGCTGTTCGTCGTGCACTCAGCAGCGACGAAGAGCAATTCGCAACGACGCGTTGGTCAGATGCGCTTTCGTCTTCAGGATTGAATTCGCCAGAAACTGCTGGCTCGCCGGCAGTATGGGGCGGCGTGAAATTCGGCTCACGCCTGGTCGACTCACGGACGATTCGAGTCAAAACCGCGCCGAATCTCGCCTTCAAAGCTATTGAAAAAATCGGCGGTGATAATGGCTGGTACGCCTGGAACTGGCTTTGGAAATTGCGTGGCGCACTTGATTTACTCATCGGTGGAATAGGAGTTCGTCGTGGCAGGCCATCGTCAAACACATTGCGTATTGGCGACGCGCTGGATTTCTGGCGCGTCGAAGTGATCGAACCGAATCGCCGACTTCGCTTGCTCGCCGAAATGAAATTGCCGGGGCGCGCGTGGTTGGAATTCGAAGTTACGGCCGATGGTGGATCATCAATCATTCGTCAGACTGCGATCTTTGATCCCGTTGGCCTCGGCGGTCTGGCATATTGGTATGGTATTTATCCCCTGCATCAAGTCATTTTTCGTGACATGCTTCATGGCATCGCACGTGCTGCGGAGCGTGAAAACGCGTAGAGAAGGTCATCTCAATGCGTGAACGTATTGTTTGAGATACAACTTTCGAGTGCAGGCACGGTTCAATTTTCTTTGCGTTTTTCTCGTGACGCATTTTTTGTCTGCGACAGCTGGTGCGCAAACTGGATCTATGCCCAAGCCATTCGACCCAGTTGTGACGCCTTCTGCACCAAAGGCGCCCGAAAAAGACGAGTTACAAGGGCAGCAAGAAAAAGCAGTGGGCCCACAAAGCGCATCTGCTGCACCGCCATCGAATGGAGGTACTTGGCCTTGGAAATCGGGCGCCATGCTGGGTGATCTATTTGGTGTTCGCACGACGCTGCAGGATGCAGGCCTGACAGTGCAAGGGACTGCAACCCTTGACTTCGTCAATGTGCTTGATGGTGCTCCAGTGAATGGCTTCACCATGCTGTCGCTGATCGATATCAATTTGACTGTCGACGCGGAAAAATTGCTCGGTCTGAGAGGAGCAACATTTTTCGCAGATTTCCAAACGGCGAATCAAACGCGCTCGCCTGCGGAATTAGTTCCAGATTATTGGGGCTTTGATGTCATTAACTCATATTCTTCATTCACAGAGTTGGCGCAATATTGGTATCAGCAACAAATCATCGGCGATCGATTGCAATTCAAGTTCGGAAAGATTGACTCCAATGTTGACTTCGCAGTTCCCTGCACTGGATTGAACTTCGTCAACAGTGCAGCCTATTACCCATCCACAATGGTTCAGGACATGCCGACGTTTCCACGCCAAGCTGGTGGCCTTGAAATTCTTGCCAAGCCATTCGAAAATTTTGATGCGCGATTTGGTTTCTTTGATGGCACGAGCAACTACGCCAATCCAACCACCGGTCAAGTTGGTTCAAATACAGGAACCAATGGATTGAGCACATTTCTGTGGGAAAATCCTGGCAGTTATTTTCTCATCGCCGAAGCTGGCCCAAGTTGGAAGATCGACGATCACAGCGGTAAATTTCGTGCAGGTTGGTTTGAGCAAACTGGATATACAGATACGAATGGTGTCAATGGTCCTGGCGTTGGCACGGGTGCCGCAGGCGCATACGCATATGCAAATCAACACTTCTTTGATCCAGATGGGGATGGGAACAATTTAGGGTTGGAAGTCTTTGGGCAATTCAGTTGGAGTGATCCAACAAGAAACCCATCACAGTGGGGGATGATGCTGGGTTCGCAGTGGCAGGGCGTGATCGATTCGCGTCCCAACGACACGCTCGGTTTTCTCTGGGCGTATACGCAATTCAGCAGTAACGAAACACTGTCTACGTCGCCTGGTTCTTCCGAAGCAATTCTGGAAGGTTTCTATAACGTGCAAATCACCCCTTGGTTTTCAGTTCAGCCGGATATTCAATACATCAGCCAGCCGAGTTCCGTTGAGGCGTCGAATATTTCTGGTGCATGGTTGTTGACCGTTCGTTTATCTTTCGTTTTCTGATTGATTCACGTTTCCAACGTGGTGTATTTTGTAACTTTCTTCGCAATCTTAATCAAATAGCTCATCGAGATGCTTTTCGCCATGAACGGTAACCTCCGATGATGAAGGAAACATTCGCAGATCTCGGTATGGGGAAAGAATTGCTCTCGCAATTGACCGCTCTTGGATATGAAGAGCCAACACCAATTCAGAAAGCGGCGATCGCACCGTTGATGGAAGGCCGAGATTTGCTCGGCCAAGCGGCGACCGGCACTGGAAAAACTGCTGCATTCGCTCTGCCAATCTTGCAGCGTATTGGTCGAACGAAGCCGGTTGCGAATAAGCCATTCGCTTTGGTCTTGGTGCCCACGCGCGAACTTGCGGTGCAAGTCTCCGAAGCGTTTCACAAATACAGCAAAGGTTTTGGAACTTCTGTCGTCCCAATTTATGGCGGTCAAGAATTTCGCAGACAGATTGTTGCGCTCGATCGTGGCGCACACATTGTCGTCGCAACTCCGGGTCGTGCGCTGGATCATTTGCGCCGAGAGACGCTCGACTTGAGCGGCCTGCAAACACTCGTGCTCGACGAAGCAGACGAGATGCTCGATATGGGATTTGCAGAAGATCTCGAACTCATTATGGAAGCAACTCCCAAGGTGCGACAGACAGCGCTTTTTTCCGCCACGCTTCCGCCCCGCATCGCTTCCATTGCGGAACGACACCTCAAAAATCCTGCGCGCATTCTGATTCCGCGCGACAAAGGCACGAAAGGTTCGATGCCCAAAGTGCGCCAGACTGCATACATCGTTCCGCGATCTCACAAGATCGCAGCGCTTGGGCGCGTTCTCGATTTGGAATCGCCAAAGCTTGCTTTGATTTTCTGTCGCACGCGTATCGAAGTCGACGAACTCGCTGATCGACTCGTCGGTCGTGGATATCGGGTGGAAGCTCTGCACGGTGGGATGTCGCAGGTCGAGCGCGACCGCGTCATGAAAAAAGCGCGAGGAGCAATGGTCGATTTAGTTGTTGCGACCGATGTTGCAGCTCGTGGAATCGACATCGAACACTTGACCCATGTCGTCAACTTTGATGTACCAGCATCACCTGATTCGTATGTTCATCGCATTGGTCGCACAGGTCGTGCAGGCCGCGAGGGAGTGGCAATCACGCTCGCCGAACCGCGCGAACTTCGACTTCTGCGCAATATCGAATCGATGACCAAGCAGAAGATCGGTGTCTCGACAGTTCCAACACCACTGGATGTGAAAGCGCGTCGATTGGATATCACCAAGGGCGCGATTCGAGAGATTCTGCTCGCAGGAGAACTGGAAGGATTCCGCGTCGTTGTCGAGACTCTCGCTGCAGAATTTGATCCAATGGAAATCGCCGCCGCTGCTGTGCGGATGGCCCACGAAGCGACTGCTGGCGAAAGTGCAAACGAAGATGATGTGCATATTCCTGCGATCGAAAGTTTCTCTCGGCCTCAATCTTCAGCGCGTGGTGGGCCTCGAAAAGATTTTGCTCCGCGTGCATTCGAAGGCAAAGGAACTGGGAAGAAGGCGCGAACTTGGGACAACAACAGTGGACCTCCCGGCGCGGGAGCGCGTGGCGGTTCCGGTGGAGGTGACCGCGGCGGTGATCGTGGGGGTGATGGTGGTGGTGAGCGCGGCCGCGAGAGCAATCCACGCGATATGGTGCGCATTTATATTTCAGGCGGAACAAGGATGGGAATTCGTCCAGCAGACATCGTGGGAGCAATCGCCAATGAAGCGCAAGTCAATCCACGCGGCATCGGCGATATCGAAATTGCAGAAGCTTTTTCGATTGTCGAACTTCCCGAAGGCGATGTTGATCACGTGATCGAAGCGCTCCGAGGCGCGACACTTCGCGGGCGCAAAGTGAAAGTGCACCGTGATAAAGGAATTCGTAGTTAAGATTGCAGCCCAATTCATCCCGCAGAAAATTTTTACAGCAATTTGATAGTTCAAATATTCAAAGGAAAATTATGAAACTCTCTTCATTATCGTTCATCGCTCCGTTCGTTCTTGCAGCGCAGATATTTGCGCAGGCACCAGTCGCCCCAGCATCGCCAGCAAATGCAGCCGCGTGGCCAACAGACCAAGCTGGCCTGACGACGCTCGCCTCGTCGCTGATCAATGGTTGGTTTGCAAAGATTGCAGCGAATGACCCAGTCGGAATCTCTCAGTCCATGCAGCCCAATATGCAGTTGATCGATTTTCAAGGGAGTGCAGATTTGACTCAGTCATTGGAAAAGATCAAAGGACTTGCTTCAAAGTCACCAAGCAAGGCGACCGATGTCATTGCCACAAGAGTCGGTGATGCGTTGGTGGCAACTTGCCTCTTGGCAGTCAATCAATCGGTCGACGGCAAGAATCTTCCATCAGGTGCAGCCCCACGAATTGGTGTTTGGCAAATCGTCAACGGTTCTTGGCAGATGGCAGCATGGGGATCACTGCATATGCCCGAAGTTCGGCCTGCGCCAAGCGCTCCAACATTTGCTGGCGATGCGACGCTGAATGCTGAGGGCGCGGCAATGCTGACGAAGTTCTTGACAGCACAACAGACAAAAAATATGGATGCATTCGATGGGATGCTTGCTGATGGAATGCAAGTCGTGAACTTCAAGGGTCAGAAAGTTCGCGCAGATATGGTCAAGGGTGCATCAATGGCAAAAACACAACCGCCAATCATCGCCGATGCACGCACCACACGCTGCGGAGATCTGACGATTGTCACCTGCAATTTGACGATGGGACAAAGCATTGCATTCAATACTCTTCCTGCGGATCCCGCGCCGTTTCTCAGTGTTTTTCAGGGTTCTGGCGACTCGGCGAAAGTGATTGCAATCGCAAACACCAACAAGCCAAAATAGAGCAAGGCAGATCTCTTCTGATCAAGGTGTTTAATTAGGTTCAGACATCATTTTCAGAAACAGATCGGTCACGACAGGATCAAAGTGCGTCCCAGAATTATCTCGAATGTGTTCGATTACTCTTTCGCGCCCCCAGGCTTTGCGATATGGCCGATCAGATAAGAGTGCATCCCAGACATCAATGACCGCAAAGATTCGCGCGGAAAGCGGAATTGCATCGCCTTTCAGTCCGCGCGGATAGCCCGCCCCATCCCATCGTTCATGGTGGCAATATGGAATATCAAGCGAGTTGGCGAGATGTTTGATCGGCTTGAGTATGTCATATGCCGCCTTCGGATGCGTGCGCATGATGACCCATTCCGAATCTGTGAGCGGACCAGGCTTTCGGAGGATGTGATCTGGGACAGCAATTTTTCCGATGTCGTGCAAGAGAGCACCACGGCGAACATCTTCTAAGTCCTGATCAGCAATCCCCGCTTGACGCGCAACGGATTTGGTCAAAAGCGTGACTCTTCTTGAGTGAAGTTCGGTTTCACGATCGCGCGCGTCAAGCGCTCGCACCCAACCTTTGAGTGTCTCTTCATACGCATCCTGTAATTCTTTGTGAGCGCGCTTGATTTCATCCTGCTGACTCAGCAAATTGCGATATCGATTGAGGCGAAGAATCATTTTGACGCGCGCACGAATCTCCATCCCATCAATCGGCTTGGTAATGAAATCATCAGCGCCAGCATTAATACCTCTCAATTTCGAATCCTTGTCGTCAAGAGATGTGGTGATGACGATGGGCACACTCGAGAGTTTCGAATCCACACGAAGTTTTTCGCAGACTTCAAACCCATCCATTCCAGGCATGTTGATATCAAGCAAGATCAGGTCTGGAGGGCGTTCAATAGCTTTCTTTAATGCTTCTTCACCGCTCTGCGCAAAACGAAGATCGTGCCCCAGTCCAGTCAACATAGCTTCAAGCGTGTCGCGGTTATTCGCATTATCGTCGACGATCAGGATGTTGGAGATCTCTTTCATCTATGGAGCAGCTCATTTGATTTTTAGGTGATTCAAGTGCGAAAGAATAACGTGTGTAAGTTGCTTCAACTGCACAGGTTTCGTGAGATAATCGTTTGCGCCTGCTTCGATGCACCTTTCTCGATCTCCAACCATCGCCCGAGATGTCAATGCAAGAATTGGCAATGATTTCAAAGTGGGATCAGCACGGAGAATGGAAATTGCATCGATTCCATCCATCACTGGCAGTTGAATATCCATCAATACAAGTTGGGGCTTGCGTTCACGGACGACTTGGATCGCTTCTAATCCGTTTCGAGCCAGAATGACGCAAAAGTCTTGCGCGCGTAAATAGTCACCGACGGTACTCAAATTTATCTCGTTATCGTCCACGAGCAGGATCAAAGGTCCTTTCGCAGCGACCCGATCGGTGGATATGTCTAGATTTTTGTAACCCGGAGCCGGCTGCGGGAAGTGAGATTTGGATTCGCTCCATGGCAACGAGACCGTAAAACAACTGCCCTTGCCAAGTTCGCTCTTCACTTCCACTGATCCACCATGCAGTTCTGCAAGCTGCAAGACAAGCGATAGACCCAACCCGGTTCCTGCGTACTGTCGCGATAGTTTGGAATCCAACTGCGTGAATGGACGAAAGAGTCGCTCGATGTCGCTGTTTGAAATGCCGATGCCGTTATCTGTAACCGAGATTTCAATAGCGTTTCGCTCTGGATTGCTCCTCGTTTGAAGGGAAATATGGCCACCTGCTTCGGTGAATTTCACTGCATTTGAAAGGAGATTGACCAAGATCTGCTTCAGTCGTCGTTGGTCTGCATGGATTGTCGAAGCGATTGGATCCGTGAAAAGCGAGATAGATATTTTTTTCTTTGATGCAAGTCCAGAGATGAACCGCATACTCGACTTGCACAAATCTTCAAGATTGGAGTTGGTCCAATCCAGATCCATTTTCCCAGCGCCAATCTTTGCAATGTCCAGCAGGTCGTTGATCAAGGACAAAAGATGATGTCCGCTTTCCGCGATGGTATTGATCGACTTCGACTGCTTGTCCGTGAGGCCACCGTACACGCCTTCGCAGAGCGATTCAGAAAGTCCAAGAATTGCGTTGAGTGGTGTGCGCAATTCATGACTCATCGCCGACAGAAAATCGTCCTTCGATTGCATGACTCTCGAGAGCTCCGCGTTCGCAAGCGACAGCTCCGAAGTCCGATCCGCGACGCGTCGCTCCAGTGTTATGTTCAGTTCCTTCGCTTCGCGCAGCGAGACGTTTGTGTTCTGCTGCAGTTGCAATGTATCAACTGTCGAATCGTGAAGCGCAAAGTCGGGTAATACAATTCCAATATCCTTCAGTTCTGCAGCAGCTCTCAGCCAAGGGGACCCAACAAACACATAGCGATCGGGATTTTTTACAAGCAGCACCTGCATTCGTAAAAATAAATTTGATTTGATGGCTTGAAAAACGATCAGTGATGCCGTCTGGCGCTGCAGAAATTCTGCATCTAGGCCATTCTGTCCGACGCGATAGAGTTTGAAATGATCCGTGAGCATGCTTCCCGGCACCATTTCAACGACGATTCGAGCCAAGGCAGAGCCGATTTCCAAGACTTTCATACTCTGATCGAGTACGAACATAAATGGGAAGAGTTTTCGGAACTGCTCGTGATCAATAATCGTGGAAGTCGAGGTCATACTTTCATCGCATTGCCCCAGCGCACAACGAATTCATCGTGGTCGTCGCCCTTGTCCTTGAATTTCGTTTGCGTTGTTGTTGCTGGAGTGTCATACATCTTCGCAAGACCACTAAAAAGACCAAGGACCATCATGGAAAGTCCGGGTCGATGGCTGAAATAATGCATTGTGATTTGTTCTGGAAGTCGATCTGAGTTTTCAAATCTTGGCGGTTTGAGATTTGGAAAAATCAGCGCAACACGCACATGGAAAGAGGGGAGATAATCCAAGAATTCGCCGAGATTACGTCCTGCAGAACTGAGGAGATCGCCATATCCAAGTTTCGCAGTGTGCAGAACCCAGAATTCGCCAAATGCAAAGAGAATTTCATCTGAACTCAGGCCAAGCACTTCGGTTGCGGCACCAATGAGCCCGTATGTGAGTGAGTCAGGATATGAATCATTGCTGATGAACGAATCAATTTCCACGCCGGCCTTGCGTTTCACGGCCACCCATTTGTCCTCACCAAATTTGATTGTGACAAGGTCTTGGATCGCTTTGTTGACCATTCCGTACATATCTTGCTCCTATAAATTTTGAACTGCTCTGAGAGAAGTTTATCATCGCAATAAAAAACCTCAATGAACAAGATTTGAAATCAGTCAGTTACTGACACAAACCCCAGCCACTTAAGATCACTGCAAGATCATAGGCATCGACAAGGCGATTGCCGTCGAAGTCGGCCACAGTTCCTATGGCGGCTGGTCCCCAACTTCCCGAGAGCGTTGCAAGATCGTTGCCATCCACAACACCATCTAAGTTCAGGTCCGCTACGCATTCGCACAGACCGCCAGTAGTCGAACGGACCGCAAGCAACGGATAGAGCGATGTCTGCAATTCATAACTGACGAGCCCTTGGAAATTGCGAGTTGGTCCATTTGCTGCTGGAACTGCTGTGTTCACTCCAAATTCCACAAGCCAAGCTGATGTCAATGTTCCGCCGCGAAGCGCAGTCGATGACCAATACGCAGTTGCAGTTGCAGTTGGAAAGAGTGTTCGGTTGAGTGAAGTCTTTGCAGTAGCGGTCGTGGTTGCAGTCGCAAGCGAAATGTCCACGAGCGATTGCAATTCTTTCACAGTTGGGATGCGCCAGTCGGTATATCCCGCAGTCGTCAATCCTTCTGCATAATTCAAAGCAGCATTCCAATTCATGCTTGATGAAGGAGCTTGCGTCCACATCAAGCCGGCGTCGATATCAGAAATCGTTGTATCAAGATTGTTGTAATAGTTATGGCTGAGTGTTGCCTTTGCGCCTCTCACAAACCGCGCATGAAAGCGACTCGTTCCACCTGCGCTGATCGTTTGCGCCTTGGAGTGCGGTCCAATTCCTCCGCCAGCATTCGTCGCCCAGACGCGCGTGGTGTCGTTGGCATAGAAATCGTTGGTCCAAAAATATTGTGGCGTTCCACTGGGGTTGTTGATGAAATACGTTGGATCGAGCGCAGGATTTCGGTCGTGGTTCAAGATGCTGAACGCTTCCATCGGAGTCGGCAAGCGCCAATCCACGCTCCCGCCAAGGTTCAATGTCAACGCAGTCGCAACTGCGTTGTCCCAAGTCATCTCGCCGCTGTCAGTTTTCTGCCACATCAGCCCGGTGATGTTGTCGGTAATCGTTCCATTGCCGTTGTCGGTGAACGATGGCCCATTGATTGTGTAATCCGAATCTTCACCGAATGTGGTTGTTGCGCTGATCGTCTGGCCAGTGTCTGGCACTTTGTTCATGCTCTTCACGGCGAGTTGATACGGAAAGAAGCGCGAGTTGTTGACATAACTCGGATTCGTCGAGCCTGCGGTTCCTTCCCAGTGTTGCGCAATTGTTCGCGTCGTTCGATTGATCTGGTAACTGACAACATACGAAACACCACCGAGCGTGTATGTCATTGAGTATGAATCTCGAGTTGGACGAGTGCTTGCCACAATGCTCGCGCCTGCAAGTGGACTTCCCGCCGGCGCGAAACTGAGCGCTGATGGTTGCGGATCGACCTGTCCTCCAAAGTTGACGACAGTGCCGTGAAACGCATTCATCATGAACGGATTTTGTGGACCCGTCGCAGCGCTTCCAACCGCGTGATAGTGATATCCCCAAGTTCCATGTAAATGGCCTCCATCCACATCAAGCGGCAATCGCACTGTGCCATCGGGCTCCGTGTATCCATAAATTGGATATCCATCGAGCGCCCATGCAATGGGTTTGCTTACACCGAGAATTCCTTGCAAATGAACAGGAGCGATGTGATAGTGATAATCATCCGCTCGGCCGCAGTGACCGCCATAGATGTCGAGTTCGCCGATGGAATATGAAAATTGTCCAGTGTTATTGCGCGGATTGAAAATCGGAATTCCATTTGCGGCGAGTGCGATCGCGCCTCGCTGAAAATTGCCGCCTGAAAGTGAAATCGGCGCTGCGGCAGGAATTGGAAAAAGCGGCAGCGACCACACGTTTGGTTTTCCATATCCAAGCGATGCCGTATTTGTCTCTGGATTTGTGATCGCAGCGAAGTATGCAGTCGGTACTGGGATTTGCTGTTGCCACGAAGTGATGCCTGTCATGATGTTGGGCATCTGCGTCGGATTGGGCATCGAATCGGATTCAACATAAAACTTCGTCGCATCCCAGTAAAAACGAATGTCTGGTTTGAATGGAGTGAACGACTGCACCATCAACGCGCCGCTGCCAGGTGGAGGAGAACAGGCAACCATCGACATCATCAATGGCTTTCCATTCAGAGCATCAACTTCTGCAATTTCTTGTTCTGCAAATGCACGGTCGGACGCATTCAGATTCGCGAGCGCAACGTGTATGAATTCGCCCTTCTCGTTCTCGATCGTTACTTTGTCGCCCGTAGATGCAAGGAACGATCCGCGAAATGTCGTTTTCGATTTCGCATCAGTCCAGATGCGAACGCCTGTGGAATGGGCGTGAGAATGACCATCGTGCGAATCGTGTCCATCATGCGCATGTGTGGTCGAGGTACCCGCGATTGACAATAAAAGAGTGGCGGCGCTGAAAAAAGTGGGGCGGCAACTCATACTCTGACAGTTTGCCTCAAGAATCTGATTGGGGAGGAAAGAGTGTGCGTTTTTCTCTGGTTTTTTGCCAGGCGACGGTTAAAAGCCCTTGGGCTGGGGCGCTGACCGCTTTCGACCCTCTTGCTTCACGCCACTTTCTAGTTCCGCAATCGCATTGTCGCCCAGACCAGCACGGACATGCGCAATCAGTTCACTTTGCAACTTTGTGGTGAGCTCGGGATTCTCCTTCGACAAATCATGTTTTTCGCCACGGTCCAAAGCAAGATTGAAAAGTTGAACGGCGTGCGTATCCCATTCATAAAGAAGTTTGAAATCACCTTTGCGAATCGCGGACTGCGGATGATCGAGTTCAACGGGTTGATGCCAAACCAAGCGGTCGATTGAACGCGTGATCGTTCCCTGATCGCCGTCCTTCAGCAATCCTCGCCAACTGCCTCCCTCGATCCCTTTAGCGGGCGCACATTTCGGCGCAGCAAGATCAAGCACCGTTGCAAGAATGTCATAACTGATCACAGGGATTGTGCAATATGTATCGGCGCGAACGCCAGGCCCTGCAACGATCAACGGCACGCGCAGTCCGCCTTCGCCAAGATTTCCCTTGCCACCATTCAGCACGCCTGTGCGTCCGCCGTTGTCGGACATATAGATGATGTACGTGTTCTTCGCGATACCAAGCGCTTGCAGTTGCTTCATTAATTTCCCAACACACGTGTCCAGATCCTCGGTCATTGCTGCCATGAGTGCACGATCGCCACGACGACCACCTCCAACAAGACCTTCATATTTTTTGAGCGTCTCTGTAAGCGCTTGCGCTTTGGGATGAACGGCGTAATAAGAAAGTTGCATATAAAAGGGATGCGAATCTTTCACCGACTGCGAAACAAATTCGCACGCACGCGTTGTCATACTGAAGAGAAGCTTGGGATCACTCGCGTCGCTTGAATCCCCCGTTTCATTCTGCGTGATGCCGTCGCTCGAGTCATACCCCATCGATGTCGGAGTTTGCATCCATTGCCATTTTCCGAAGTGTGCAGTTCGATATGCGGGATTGCACTGCTTCAGTGAATTCGCAAGCGATTCCGTTGCAGGGGCGGACCACTTCGTCGAAGATCTTGTCGGCGCATTCAGCGATGTTGTTGTTCGTCCCATCAGAATCGATGCACGAGAACATTCACACTTTGGATGTGCCGCATACGCCCAAGAAAAAGTCATACCGCTTGTTGCGAGTGCTTCGATATTTGGCGTATGAAATTCTTTGCTCTTACTTGAATCGTCGCCTTTGGTCATCGGCACTGAAAGTCCATTCCAGGCCTGATCATCCGCAAGAATAAAAATGAAATTTGGCGAGGTAATCGCAGGTTTTGTAGGAGGCGTCTCTGTGCTTGCATTCGAGGCGACAGCCAAGGCATTCACGGTCAAAAGCAATGCGAGGCTTGAAAAAGCAGGGACTTTTCTTGGCATATATAGATTGTTGTACATCACAAGCGATTCAGGGACGATCTAGCATGGAAAAAAGAAGCATGGACCATAAAAAAATACCAATCAAGCGAGTCTTCCCTGGCTTTCATGAGTTGGCTTCTTTGATTCGCTTTCGCAAACTGGTCCTCAGTCCAAAGCGCAGGCGATTGTCACGCGCGCTCACAATTCAAGATCTCCGCACGGTCGCAAAGCGTCTCACTCCACAGGGACCGTTTGATTACACCGATGGCGCTGCGGATTCGGAATCAAGCCTGACGCGTGCGCGTGTTGCATTCGAGCAAATCGAGTTTCAGCCGCGTGTCCTTCGTGATGTCTCAAAGGTCGATCTCTCCGTCGAGATGTTTGGCAAGCGTGTGTCGATGCCGATGGGAATTGCGCCGACAGGTTTTTCACGCATGATGCAGACGGAGGGAGAAATTGCAGGATGTACCGCTGCCGCGGCCGCGGGCATTCCGTTTTGTCTTTCAACTATGGGCACGCGCTCGATCGAAGATGTTGTGGCCGCAGCACCGAACGGCCGAAATTTCTTTCAGCTCTATATGTGGAAGGATCGAGATCGCAGTATGGAATTAGTCCGTCGAGCCCAAGTAGCAGGCGTTGACACACTTGTCCTGACGGTGGATGTTCCCGTCGCAGGCGCGCGCCTTCGCGATGTTCGCAACGGGATGACACTTCCGCCGTCGTTGTCAGCGAGCACAATTCTCAATGCGATCCCGCGACCTGGATGGTGGTTCAACTTGTTGACAACCGAACCTCTGAAATTCGCATCACTCGCGCAGTGGAAGGGGACTGTTGCGGAGTTGCTCGATCACATGTTCGATCCAACCGTTGGGTTTGATGATCTGAAATGGATTCGGACTCAGTGGAAGGGAAATCTCTTGGTCAAGGGGATTCAGAATGTCGACGATGCGGAACTTGCAGTTGCCGCGGGCGCAGATGGCGTGATTCTTTCAAGTCACGGTGGACGACAACTTGATCGCGCACCTGTGCCGCTTTTTTTGCTTCCGGAAGTTGTCGCGCGAATCGGTGGCAAAGCCGAGATTCATTTGGATACGGGAATCATGCACGGATCTGATGTCATCGCTTCGATTGCATGCGGAGCGAACTTTACTTGGATCGGACGCGCCTATTTATATGGACTGATGTCTGGTGGACGTGAAGGGGTGGATCGCGCAATCGAAATCTTGCGGGGACAAATGATTCGCACCATGAAACTTCTCGGGGCACGAACATTGGCCGATCTCTCTCCAGATCATGTCAAGTTTCTGCGCAATAGGGAATAAAGAAGAAGCGCAAGAATCGCGCAAATCAACCGCCGCGTTTCAATTCAAGTTCTTGCCAGCGTGCATAGAGCGTTGCGACCACGCCTTGCGCTTTTTCCAGCACCTTGCATGCAGCAGCCATTTTCACATGATCCGCAGCAATTGCAGGATCACCCACGCACAATTCTGCTGCAGCGTGCGAGCGTTCCGCAATGGCGACCGCATCTTCCATCAATTCTAATTCGCGCTGCTCTTTGAAATTCAGTTTTCGGCGTGACGGTGCTCCTGAAGACACTGGTTTGGTATTTGTTTTCGTGTTTGCATTGACGCTCGTACCGGCACTCTCATCCGCACTCGACTGTGCCTCATGCGCCACACTCGCTGCATTCACTGCTCTCTCAGCATTCGCAGTGCGATTCGCATCCGAACGGACCGCGCGAATGCGTTCTTGCGCGGCACGTTCTGCACGCTCAAGTGCTGAGAGCGCTTGGTCCAAACTTGCAACAACCGAAACGGAGGCATCAGGCGCGCCAATCACTGTGATCGTCCGTGCCAATCGCTTCAGCATCGTTCGATCATGTGTGACGAGCAAGACTGCGCCTGGGAAAGAATCGACGGATTCTTCCAAGACTTCAAGAGTCGAAATGTCTAGATCGTTTGTTGGTTCGTCCAAGACCAAGATGTCCGCAGGTTCCAACATCATTCGCGCCAAGTGTGCGCGCGCGCGTTCGCCTCCAGAAAGATTTCCGACTGTTTGCAACAGCTGCGCATCTTGAAAGAGAAACCTTCTCGCCCACGCAGTGATGTGCATCGGCTGACCTTGAAAATCAACGAAATCTCCAAGAGGGCAAATCGCATCTCGAAGCAGCATCTGGGTCGGAATGTCTGCGCGCTCTTGTCGCAGCACGACAATTCGCGGTTTGGGATCGGCGAAGCGCATCGTCCCACTGTCTGGCGTCAAATCGCCACAGAGAATTCGCAAGAGTGTCGTCTTTCCGCTTCCGTTGGGCCCCATCAGTCCGACGCGATCGCCTGGTGCAAGTTCGAGATCGAGATCTCGAAAGAGTGTGCGTCCTTCGAAGCCTTTGGAGATTCCTTCAGCCGCAACCAAGCGCCGCGTTCGTCGTCCACTTGCGGAGAAATCGACACGCGCTCCTCCAGCATTTGCAGCAGTATTGCGCGCAGAAATTGCATCGAGTTCTCCGCGTCGATCTGCACTGTCTTCAATGCGTCCTTTCGCTTTCGTGCGGCGCGCTTGCGCTCCACGCGAGAGCCACACATTGTCCACGCGGACTTCATTGGCAAGTGAAGCTTCGGCTTTCGCTTGCGCTTCCAGAAATTCGCCGCGCCTTCGCAGAAACTCCGTGTAATTTCCTTCTGCAGCGATCGTCCCTTGCGGATACGCACGGCTGAGTTCGACCACGCGTGTCGCTACGCGTTCGAGGAATGTTCGATCATGCGTGATGAAGACAGATGCACCAGCTCGGATGTCATTGAATCCACGCACGAGAAATTGTTCAAGCCAACGAATGCCTTCGACATCAAGATGATTCGTGGGTTCATCGAGCAACAGCAGATCAGGGGCTCCGCCGGCTTCGCACAATCCGCATGCAATCGAGAGTCGTTTCTTCCAACCACCCGACAATTTCTCCGCAGGCTCATCCATACGCGCATCTGGAAATCCCAATTTTCCCAAGATCACGCATCCAAGAACTTCCGCCTCGTGTTGATCTCCATGCACGCTTGCTGCGCGCATGGCTGCAGCCGTTGCAGCTGAACGCGGCGTCGCTTGTGCATCAAATTCATCTCGTTGCGGAACATAAACAATCACTGCGCCGCGCTGCGTTCGAATGATTCCTTCGTCTGCTTCTTCAACACCAGCAAGCATGCGAAGCAGAGTGCTTTTCCCTGCGCCGTTTGGCCCAATGAATCCAACTCGGTCACCATCTGCAACGCTGATCGCCACATTGTGAAAAAGCTCCCGCATTCCGTGGGACTTCGAGAGGTTGGAGGCTACGAGCAGCATGTTTCATTCCGTCGAGCGTTACGGCGGGGCGGCGATCATAGGAGCAATGCGGCTTTGGGAAAATTGGGGCTAAAG